>NZ_BAABJZ010000009.1:0-111680 GCF_039543565.1 Ferrimonas pelagia
TTACGACGATTACAGAAAAGCTGGCGAGCACTGCTGCAGCTGGGCAGTTATCGGTGCAGCAAACGATACAGGGGGCGCTGTGAACATTTGCTCAAGGACGACGATATGGTGTGGACGTTCGCCCGCCTTGCCGAGTTGCCACTAACCAACAATGAAGCGGAGCACACCCTTCGAGGCTACGTACTATGGCGAAAGGGAAGTTATGGCGTTTCATCGCACCGTGGCGAGCTGTTCCGGCAGCGGATCCTGTCTTTAGTAGAGACAGCTAAGCGGCTGAAACTCAATCCACTGGAGTGGCTTCAACAGATCACTCGAGCCTGTATCGAGCAACGTCCGTATCCGATACCAGAAGGCCTCATGATCTAAGGTCAAGTCCACTCGGGTGAACAGTTACCCACATTCAGTCAGCACAAAGTCCAACCCAGTGTTATGTAAGCCAAACGCTGGCGGTGAGCAGAGTATGTGGGGCAAACAAAACGGACCGCCAATGCGGTCCATATGGAGGCTTAGAAACGGAAATTAAATCCGGCGTTGAAGCTGCTCAGATCAAACTGATCATCACTGAAGTATGAGACATACTCCAGATTGAGCGAGAAGTACCGGCTGGAGGAGAGGCTCACCCCGCCGCCGTAGGAAAAGTCGGTCTGAGTGCCAGAGCCATAGCCACTGGCGCTGAATCGACCGTTGGTTACCCCCAGCAAGACGTATGGGGTAAACGGCGTCGGATTGGCCCAACCGCCTTTGAGAAAGGCACCCGCATGGTAGGTCAGCTTGGCATTGTGATCGCTGTCGACATTGGTGCCGATCCGCCCTTCCAGCGAAAAGTAATCGTCGAACTGATAGCCGGAAATGAAGGTGACGGCTCCAGGATTGGCTGTGCGCATCTGGCGGTGATCGTACCGCATCCAGTTATATTGCAAGCCGTTATAACTACCACGATTAAGTGCTGGCGCTTGGCTCGGGTAATGCACCGCGCCTTGCGCAGGCACATAGACGTCCCCTTGAGCCGGTGCATTGATCTGGATATTGACTTGTGCCTGCGCGGCAGCACTGATCAGGCCTAAGGCCAGAAACGGAAGCGTGGTTTTCATCGACGAGCGATCCTCTGGAATATGAACAAGATATTCTATCGGAGCGGCCAAAGTCTGACCGTGATTGCCAAGACAGTTCCCACTGTTAAGCGGCTCCCACCAGACGCTTGCAGACATTCAAATAATCAAAAAAAACGCCCGCATCGTTCGATGCGGGCGTTTTCTCAATCGGGCAGGGGCTACCCCTTGTACCCGTGTGGGTTGTCGGATTGCCAACGCCAGGTGTCGGCAGTCATCTCGGCGATCCCTTTTTCGGCGGTCCAACCCAGTTCATTTCGAGCCTTGGCTGGATCGGCGTAGCAGGCCGCGATATCGCCCGGGCGCCGTGGCGCGACCTGATAGGGGACCGCTTGACCAGATCCCGCCTCGAAGGCTTTGACCATGTCCAACACGCTGTAACCGGTGCCCGTGCCGAGGTTGTAGATCACCACACCCGGATCGGACTTCAACCTGTCCAGTGCCTTAAGATGACCAATCGCCAAATCAACCACATGGATGTAATCACGGACGCCTGTGCCGTCATGGGTATCGTAGTCATCGCCAAATACAGACAACTGTTCGCGCTTACCGACCGCAACCTGGCTGATGAACGGCATCAGATTGTTGGGGATATCATTAGGATCTTCCCCGATAAGCCCGCTCTCATGCGCGCCAACCGGATTGAAGTACCGCAGGATGGCGATGTTCCAACGGGCGTCGGAAACATTGAGATCCTCCAACACGCGCTCGACCATGTACTTGGAGGTACCATAGGGATTGGTCGTGCCACCCACGGGCGAGTCTTCCCGGATCGGCAAGGCTTGTGGATCGCCGTAGACGGTGGCGGACGAGGAAAACACCAGGTTAAACACCCCCGCCTCTGCCATGGCTTCACAAAGCACCAAGGTGCCGCGTACATTGTTGTCGTAATAGCGCAGCGGTTGGGCCACCGACTCACCGACGGCTTTCAAGCCGGCAAAATGGATAACTGAGTCGATGTCATGCGAGGCAAACACCGATTGCAGTACCGCCTTGTCGCGGATATCGCCTTGATAGAACACCACTGCTCTACCCGTGATCTGCTCAACCCGCTTTAACGATTCTTCCGAGCTGTTGGAGAGATTATCCAACACCACTACTTGGGTACCGGCTTGCAACAACTCCACTACGGTATGTGAGCCGATATAGCCGGCACCACCGGTAACTAACACTGCCATGGTTATGCTTCCTTGCTTATTTCGATTGAGTCGCCGCCACAAATTCGGCGAATTCGGCACCAAATTCAGGGTGGCGCATGGCGTAGATCACGTTCGCTTTCATATAACCCAGTTTATCACCACAATCGTGGGACACACCGGTCATGTGAAAGGCTTCAACGGTCTGCTTATCCATCAGCATGGCGATGGCGTCAGTCAGTTGGATCTCGTCACCCGCACCGTGCGGGGTCTTCTCCAGCAGTGCCCAGATATCTGCAGGCAGCACGTAACGGCCCACAACCGCCATGTTCGACGGTGCGTTCTCCACCGCAGGCTTTTCCACCACGGCGGTCATTGCCGCGCTTTCACCGGCTTTGAACTCTGCGCCGTTGCAGTCGGCAACACCGTACTTGGACACATCCGCCATTGGCACCGGCTCAACCATGATCTGAGCCGATTGTGTCGCGTCAAACCGAGCCTTCATCGCCGCCAGGTTCTCGACTTTCTGATCGGCGGTGTATTCATCCAAGATCACGTCCGGCAAGACCACGGCAAAGGGGTTATCGCCGATCACAGGACGTGCACACAACACCGCGTGGCCCAAGCCTTTTGCTTCGCCCTGACGCACGTGCATGATGGTCACGCCTTTGGGACAGATGGCCTGGACATCCGCCAACAACTGACGCTTCACCCGTTTCTCTAGCGTCGCTTCCAGCTCGAATGAGGTATCGAAGTGGTTCTCGATGGCGTTTTTGGACGCATGGGTCACCAGAACGATCTCGGTGAAGCCCGCTTCTACACACTCATTGACGATGTATTGAATAAGCGGCTTATCTACCAGCGGCAACATCTCTTTCGGGATGGCCTTGGTGGCTGGCAGCATCCGTGTTCCCAATCCCGCCACGGGGATCACAACTTTTGTAAGTGACATAATTAACCTTTGCTCCCAGCAAACAAGCCACGCTGGGATCTAACAAACTTGGTGTGATTCTATCGCGAGAGACAAAAAAGGCCCAGAGCCGAACGCAACAAGTCACTAAGACGTCACATCAGCTAAGGGCCCTATATCTATCGTATGACTTAGTCTGAGCCAAACAGGTCGCGGGTGTAGACCATATCCGCCACATCTTTGATCTCATCCACCATGCGGTTGGAGATGATCACGTCGCTTTCGGCCTTGAACTGCTCGAGATCTTTGATCACGCGTGAGTGGAAGAACTCATCCTCCTCCAACACCGGCTCGTACACCACAACTTCAATGCCCTTGGCCTTAATGCGCTTCATAATGCCCTGCACCGCAGAGGCACGGAAGTTGTCCGAGCCTGACTTCATGATCAAACGGTATACGCCCACTTTCTGCGGGTTACGTTTGATAATGGAGTCCGCGACGAAGTCTTTACGGGTGGTATTAGCATCGACAATGGCACCGATGATGGCGTTGGGCACATCATCAAAGTTGGCCCGCAACTGCTTGGTGTCTTTTGGCAGGCAGTAGCCACCGTAACCAAATGACGGGTTGTTGTAATGACTGCCAATGCGCGGATCGAGGCCAACGCCTTCAATGATCTGTTTGGCGTCCAGCCCGTGAGATTCGGCATAGGTATCCAACTCATTGAAGTAGGCGACGCGCATCGCCAAGTAGGTATTGGAGAACAGCTTCACCGCTTCCGCTTCGGTCGAGTCAGTAAACAACACTTCGATGTCTTGCTTGACCGCACCTTCGACCAACATCGCCGCGAAACGCTCGGCACGTTCGCTGCGCTCACCCACAATAATGCGGGACGGATGCAGGTTATCGTACAGAGCCTTACCTTCACGCAAAAATTCCGGCGAAAAGATAATGTTGTCACAACCCATTTCTTGCTTGATCCGTTGGGTATAGCCCACCGGTACCGTCGACTTGATGACCATCACCGCGTCGGGGTTGATCGCCATTACGTCCTTGATCACCGCTTCAACCGACTTCGTGTTGAAGGTATTGGTTACCGTGTCGTAATCCGTCGGAGTGGCAATCACCACATACTCAGCGTCACGATATGCCGCTTCTTTATCTAGGGTCGCCGTCAGACTGAGCGGCTTATTGGCCAGGAAATCTTCGATCTCGGTATCGGCAATGGGGGATAGCCGATCGTTAATCAAATTCACTTTTTCGGCAATGATATCCACCGCCACCACTTCATTGTGCTGTGCTAACAGCACCGCATTAGATAAACCGACATAACCTGTACCAGCCACTGCTACTTTCATTTTTATTACATATCCATTAACTGAATCAAGAAAAGCGTTCATAAAGAGACTTCATTCTGGCTGTGTTTTTATCATACGAATATTTACCTGAAATTATTCGTTTGTTAACTTCCAGCCAACTATTACTCAGTGAAAATCTCTCAATGGACCTTGCGATAGCAACCTCAATCTGACTAGGCTCCCAACCTTCGATGAAAGTCGCGGTTTGGTCATCAAGGCATTCTCTATTGGCATCAATATCTGACACTATCGGATACAATCCAACCCCCATAGCCTCAAGCAAAGAGAGTGGAGTACCATCCCTTGTTGGGATACTTACAAAAATATCCATAGTAGATAAATCTTTGAGAAGCACATTGTATTCACAATAGCCTTTAACTACCACTTTATCCGTTACGCTAGCGTCATAGTTACTTAGGATAGTTAAAATTCTTTCTCTATCCGAAGCTCCTCCTCCGCCGTACAAATATAGAACAGCATCAACCTTGGAATTTTCAACAAACCTGCAAAACCCTTCTACAAGTTTATCGATGCAATAAAGATCTTGCCAATTACGGGTAGATACAAACCTTATCGGATGTCTCATTTGTGGCGAAGACTTTACGAGTTCGGTTGGTATAGTTACACCATACTGAAAGGTCTCAATCAACTCTCGATTTGCGCCTAAGGAAACAAGTTTATCTTTAATGTGCAATGCAGGACTATTAATACAATCAAACCTAGCCAATGCAGCTTTTATTACTGACTTTACAATCAGATTCTTCTTCAAGCTAAGGTTAACATCACTCCCCCAAGCTGACAAAATCCGACTAAAGCGACCTGGTATCAATGCGAACAACCCATAGGATGACAAAAAGTGAAAATGCACAATGTCAGGTTTCTGCTTAGCCAGAAGACGCCACACCGTAAATAAATTTAACAGGAAATCAAGTTTGGTACCAGTATACTTCCTTAGCGATATAACCTCACTTGCCGTAAACCTCGCCCCGCCAGGATGCAATGTAATAACAGTGGAATCAATTTCCTCCTCAAATGGACCGATCCATTTTTGGATGTGCTGACTTGAGGTGGGACCTAAGCTAACAACCTTAATTTTCTTCATTAATTCTGACTTTTTACCTTATCCAGTTCTTTGCTTCTCACAGCCGACTTTATGGCGCCTGCATTGTAACGTGCAATAACTTTAAAAATGGACAACAACTTAAAGTCTTTATCTGCCAAAGCCAGGCAGAATAACCTCACCGACCGACAAGCACGATAAAAAACACCTCTAAAATAACTAAACCTTGTGATATCCTTATCCGACAAGACGAAATTTTTTACATCTAGTTTACCGATACTATTGAAATGTTCAGATATTAGCTTCCTTGTCATTCTGGATTGACTATCTTTTTTAGTAGAAGTAATGCTCTGCGAGTTAATTCTGTAATAAAGGAGTCGTTCCCCTAGATTAAATACGGAATACTTTCTAGACAATCGAAGCCATAACTCAAAGTCTTCTGCGGTTTCAGCTGTTTCGGCATAATACAAATCATCACCAATCAAGTCTCTATTGAACATGATGGATGGATGGCACATTGGATTACCTATAATGAAGTAGGCAGTGATATCAGCGTGTTTACACAGAACGTCTCGATGCCCAATGTGATTCCCCTGCTCATCAATAAAGATGTACGAAGATCCGACTAGAGCACAACCTAAATTGTGCTCTAGCCATTCAACCTGGCGCTCAAATCTTTCAGGCCGACAAATATCATCAGAATCCATCCTGGCGATATATTTACCGGTGCAGTACTTCAGACCTTCATTAAGCGTATAAATCAACCCTCTATTTTCGCGAGAGTAGACCTTGATCCTAGAGTCTCTCTCCTGGTACTTTTTAAGCAGCTCTAAGCTATCATCGGTCGAACCATCATTCAGAGCTATGATTTCAATATTTTTATAGGTTTGCCCAAGAAGGCTTTCTAAGCAACATTCTAGATATTTGCCTGCATTATATACAGGCAAAAGAACAGATACTTTTTCTTTCATTTTCTGGTTAAACCCGTTCAGAACTATTAGGCTTCCAAGAAACCTTAAGCATGAAATATATTATTAAAGCAGGAATCAGAGACTTAATAATAAAAACCGCACGAAACGGTTCTGGTCCGCCGGCTCTCATAAATCCAACTATATCTGACAAAAATAAACACAGCAGAAGGAAATAAAAGAGCCTAAACCTTCCATTCCCAAAATATGACAGATAGTGTAAAAAGCACACTAAAAGTCCCAGAGAAAAGCCCCCAACAACAAGGCCAATTACACCTAGGTTAAGATACCAACCCGTCGGGTTACTAATGCTAAAACCTTTGAATGGGTCTGGCCTAACTCTTTCTATGTAATAACCATATATATCCTGAGATCTATTATCTAGAATAAATCTAGGTAACACCGTCGTACCTAAAAATAAAAAGCTATGGCCATAACTAGGTTCCACTTTATTCAATAGGACGCCATACATAGACATGTGAGAATAAACAAACTCAGACGAAGAGGTAATATTGATAACAGAATCTGAAACATGATTCCAGTCAACGTGCTCCAAGCTAACTTCCTTCATTTCTCTGATCACATATATTGACATCACCAAGCTTATAGCCAATACAAATGACAAGGTAGCCTTAATGTAAGTCGACACTTGAAATTTCTTTGCGTCAAAAAATAATAAAAAGGTAAAAATAATTGCCGATATTAGGATGTGTCTATTGCCCAATACAGTCGATGACGCAAAGATTAACAAAAGAAGAGCAAAAGATAGTAGTTTTATTTTTTTACTGCCGAGTGCGAAAGACAACAAACTCGCGATTAGCGCTATCCAAGATATTAATGTATATAATGGTTTTTCCGATCCTGTATTGAACCGGCTATACATGTAAGCCGACATTCCTGCACTTGCAGCATCACTTGCCATATTAATTGCAAATTTAGCGTAAACGAGTGTTGTCAGTACAGATATTGCAATTAATAAAAAGTTAGCTTTCATACCTTCAAAGCTAATATGTTTAATTTTCCTTTTCCTTAGAATGTACACATATAAAAAGGCGAACATTGCATACGAAAAAAAGTACAAAAAATACATAAGGTAAGAAATAGCATAATTACTATCTAACTTTACTGGAAAAAGCTCACTTTCATACCTTAATTGTATGCCATATTTGTGTGCAATGACAAAATCAATGCCCCCCTTAAAAAGCCAAAGCATCATTATCCAGCATGGGACTGCTAAGGAAAAGGTATTGACCGTGCGTTTAAAATATATAGTAAGTGCGATACAGCTGCTTAAAACCAATGTGAATACTGCTGTCACAAAAAACGACACTGTCATCTAATTCTCCAACTAATGACGGTTAGCTAGCGCATTGTTGCTCTATATGCATAGTTACAGAAGTAAAAAGCAGATTTAAACAATCCAATTTTTTCTATCTCTCGATAGATCTGCCACTGCCTCATCGCCTTCTTCACTTTGTTTCTAGAAATTGAATCTGAAACAATGCGATACTTAGTTAACGGTACCGGTAGGCAAAAAGCTCTGTGTCCAGACTTGAGTACATTAAGCCAAGTTGCATAATCTTGCCCAGTCCTTATCAAGGGCATTCTAATCTCTCCGACAACATTTTTATTGATCATTACGGTAGAGCATCCCAGCGTTGCACGCTTCATCAGCATGTCTTTGTATCCCAGGGAGTTAGGCACTGAATGGTCAATTATCTTGTCAGTACGATTTCCATTTTCATCCATAATTTCATATGATGTGAAGCTGAAAGCGATTTCAGCTTCATGCATGAATTTTATTTGCTTCTCTAACTTGCGGTTATCCCAGATATCATCTGCATCGATAAAAGCAAGATAATCCCCCCTCGCTCTACTTAAACTCGCGTTTCTCGAAGAAGCTGCCCCTTGATTCACATCTGATTTCTCTAGCTTAATCCTAGAATCCTTCTCAGCAAGTTCCCCTAGTATTTGCCAAGTATCATCAGTAGAACAGTCATCGGTAATCAACAACTCCCAATTTTTGTATGTTTGACCTTGGATTGATTTAACAGTTTCTCTAATAAATTTCTTTGAATTATATGTCGGGGAAATAATAGAGATTAATGGGTTATAACACACAGTATTTATAATTTTATGGTCATTCATCGAGCTTTACCTCTTAGCTTCTGTACAACATTAAATAGCCCTATGTGCTTCAGGAAACCGGCTGTAGAGTATTTCACCTTGGTTCTAGCGCGCAGGGTAACAACTCGACATTTATTAGTTGTATCTTTCCAAAAGGACCGGTCGCCGATCGTACCGATGAGTTCCAGATCTATTTTATCCTTTTGCTCTCCGCGATTGGCTTTAAAATCTTTGAGAAGCTCAATGGTCAACAATTTCACTCCCCAAAGTTTAACCCAGCAACGATCGTTTTTTACCAGTTCATCCACTGAGTATTTAAAAAATCCCGAATACTTGTTGTGGCTGTCCATCACTTCATTGTGTGGCGCACTAGTGCAATCCACTGATGAGGCATGGATGTAATCAATGTCATCAGCCTTTCGTAAGTTATACAATGATAGTGGCAAACTTCCCACGACCAAAAAATCATCTTGCTTCTGCATACATTTGGCAACTTCAGCTTTAAAACTGAAAATGTTAGATATTTCAGAGGATGACGATTCCATATTTAACTGATTGAGAATTTCTACTCCATCATCCTTCAAGAGCAAGTCCGAAATATCACGAGTTTCATACTCATCATCGGTCATATGAACTGAGTGCTTGCCCGTTCCAATGATACTTCTAAACTTTTCTTTTAACTCCACTAAGTCTCTGTCATTTCTTTCGAACCAATATACCTTTGTCTTGCCACCCTTTGCATAACATGGGATAGCCTTTCCAACTGATCCACTAAATCCAGAGCTCGGTGTACCAAGCCAAGGTTCACCCTGGTAAAATTGACATACTAAGTTTTTGACACCGTTTAAGCCTAACTCTAATTCTTTTTCGTAGACGACTGTGCCTTCAAGAAGTTTTAGCAACTTGTCACTGTGAGTACTAGCCGAAGGCCAAAGGCATGCAACTCTAATATTCTTAGAGTAAGAAGTCAGCTTTCTAACGCCGAGTTCTATTTTAGAAATGTCAACACCACGTTCAAGGAAGAAGTTATAATCGTAAGACTTGCTTTTTTCTTTTGTCTGTTCGATCACAACGGAGTCGCCCAAGTAAGCAGCTGATGAGACTCGGTGAGCTCCGTTAATTATGCTTCCATCTAAAGCAACCGGAACTTTAGATTTGGAATCATCAAATCCATGTTCCCGGATCGAGCTAAACGTTTCTTCAAAACTAGACTCAAAAGAATCATAACTGTTCTTCGATTCATTTCCATTTTCTAACAAAGTACCTTCAGTTATGGCAAAAATATGAGAGCGATAGGCTTCTTTGTAATATGTATCTTGATATTCTTGGCTAAGACTCTCAGCAAGAGCCATTTTGATGCCTAAGTCAAGACGATTCCAAGAAATAAGGTCGGATGCTTTAACTTTCACTTCTACACCATTCAAATCTATTAAAATTATTTCTTATGTATAAATGATTTGCCAATAGATAGGATATTTCAAAAGCAACATAAGATAGTACTGCAAACTTATAACCACTAGAAACTGCAAGGGTTAAGATAAAAACAATGAATGATATCAACACGGTCCTAAAGTATACACTCTGCTTACGCCAAATATTCAAGACCACACCGTCCGCACAGAACAAAATTGCCACTACCGGTACAAGTAATATAGATAACGAAGAACTAATGTACTCTGATTCACCAGGGAAAGCATGAATTATACTTTGGGAAAAATATAAAGCCATAATCACAAGGACTGATAATGGCACAAGCAACAAGTTTGTAACCCTTGTGAGCCTTAAGTAAAAGGCTGGCCCTGCTTTCACCAAAAGGATCGTAAGTGGAGATACTAATACATTCCTTAATGTCAAAAATACATTCGCAATTCTCATGTACAATGAAAAAGTACCCACGGCACTCAAACCATAACTTGTTCTTACATGGTGACTTAGAATTATAAGGGCGCCATTCTGTGTTATTTGGACGGCTAACATATTTAGCCCTTGAGACAAGCAGTTTTTACTAAAAGTAGGGCTATATCTTCCATTAATCACATCACGGATTATCCAACTGCCAAACGTAAACAAGCAAATGCCAGTTGTTATGATCTGTATAGTTCTAACACCGACTGCAGTGATGCCACCATAAACAGCAATCCAAAGATACACTAACAGCGCTGTAGTAACGAAAGAACATAGATAATAAGCAGATAGTTTTTTGGTCTTTCCCCTTCCAATAAAGTACCATTCCCATACTGAACTAATCAGCATTGTGAATGTGAAGTTTAAAACTAGAAGAAGACTAAAACCGTCCAACAAAAACAAATACAAGTGCCCAACCAAAGCCAGCAGAATTAAAGCAGGATACTTTAACGCTACAAATGTCCTAGCAACCAGTTCAGAATTTCTAGTTTGAAGTTCTTTTGTTAGAACACTAGACAGCCCAAGGTTGGATACAGAAAAGCAAAATAACGCGATGTAGTCATAGAAGGAAAATAAACCATATTCATCCACCGCCATATAGAATGCAAAAAACAAGTTTATGATCATCATCATAAATCTTGATGATATGATTATAGTACTGTCTGACAGGAATTTCTTCTTGTCTTTCTCCTCGACCAATTTAATATCCCCTGAAAAAATTTACATTAGATTTATGGAAATACTCGCTTTAGTCCCTGACTAAATTCTTTCGTCAATAGTACTTACGAGATATCCAATCAGATATGGGTTGGTCGATTTAGTTCATCGCACAAACTGCCTTGGCCCCCACTAATCTGAGCTAAGGCACAGCAGAGAGTTTACAAGATTCTAACGGCTTAAAGGTCACTGTATTAGAGGAGCAAACCACACGGCGGAAATGATCACTATGCCAACTCCGTTTTCGATGCCTAAGTGATGTATAAAGTGCTGTCCTTGAGACGCTCTCCACCTCAAAATGAAAGCCTCTTTAGGCTAAAGAGGCTCAGTAAGTCAGTCGCTTAGTCATTGTGTGGAGGACGACTGTGGCCTCCAACCGTAAAATCATCAATTATGGGCACGTAACCATTTCACTACGATCCAAATATGTTGGATCGCCCAAGCGTACACGGTAAATAGGGCAACAAATCCAGCCAGCATCAAATACTCAGGAATGGCAAGCAGGTGCCCTGCTATACCTATCCCAGCAAATAGGATGGCAATAGCTGTGATATAGCCTAATGCCTGCCTAGGGTTCAATCCGGCCCGCATAAAGATATGATGCAGGTGATCTCGGTCTGGCTTAAAAGGGCTTTGGCCCTTTTTCTTACGCCGATACATGATGGCGGCCATATCCATTAGCGGAACCGCGATTAACCAAAGCGCGATGACGGGGCTAAAGGCAACTTCTTCGTCGCTACCGCTCTGGCTTCCCAATACCAGCAACCAGACGATGGTGAGGCCGATGACCATGGAGCCCGCATCCCCCATGAATATCTTACGCAATTTACCAACCGGCCATCCCAGATTGAACATTAGGTAAGCACCGATAGCAGCGATGAACAGCAATGGCAACATAAACCATTGATTTCCGGCTATCGCCATTAAAATTGCGATGGCCGAAAAGCTAACAATACTCAACATGCCCGCCAAGCCATCGATGCCATCGACCATATTGAAAGCATTAATCGCACCGATCACCGCAATCAAGGTGATCACTGGGCCAAACCAGCCTAAGTGAACGACTCCAAACCCTAACAAGTTACCTAGGTCAGATAGATACTCGCCAGCACCGAAGATCATCATCGATGCGGCGATCGCTTGTGCAAATAGGCGATAGGAGACTTTTAAATCGTATCTATCATCTAAAACACCGATAAACAGCATCAGAATGGCAGACAGTAGGTACATTCGCAGGGTCATACTGGTCGGAAAGAACAACAGTGCAGAGCTCAGCACGGCTAGAAAGATAGCGATGCCACCGATCAGCGGGATCGCGCCTTTGTGCGTCTTTCGACCACCCGGCTTATCAACCAAACCCACTTTAACGGCCAACGGCTTACCCAAGCGGATAAACGAATAACTGGCAAAAAAAGCAAAAAGTAGCGGAATGATCAGCTGAAGTTGATGGCTGGCAAGGAGATCCATGAATTACCTTCTCAATCTTCTTTACGGGTGAAATAACGAATAAGCACAATCATGATACTGAGCATACCACCGAGCATGGTACCCAGTACGCAGATCAATGCACGCCCCGGCTTAGCTTTCAGCTCCGGTGCGATAGCCGGGTCGACGGTCTTAAATGCGTATTCATCGCGCACTTCGGCGAACATCATGGTTTTCGATTGCTCTTCGATTAATTGGTACAAGATGGCTTGCATCTCGGCAACACGTGTCTGTGCGATCTGACGCTCTAAGTAAGCAATACTGCGCTGAGCCTCTTCTAAATCACGACGCTTCATCTCTTCGTTAATCGCAAGGATGAGCCACTCGACCCACAGCTTAGCGACATGAGGCGAGTAGTGCTCCACTGATACCTTGACTAGGCTTGTTTGCTTGTCTTGAGACACACTGAAAATGTCTGAGAACTCTTTATAGGCCTCTTGCTCACTTGGCGCCGCACCTCGTGGTGGATTCGGCTCACGCACCCAAGCACTGGTGTTGGCATCATAAAGATCGGCATCAATCTCAAGCTCATTGCGCGTGACATTCCAGCCTTTAGCAGCCATCAGCGGCACCAGCAAATCATGCTGCTGCACAAATTTTCCGACAAACTCACGGGATTTCATCACTTCCATCGCCATGGTGGTTTTATCAATACCGCCGCCACCGCTTAGATTGATCCCCGCTAGGGAGGCCAGTCCACCAAACTGGCCAGCTAAGGCTCCCATGCCTCCGCTGGATTCAGTATGTGCTGGAGCCAATAGCGCTTCAGACTTATAGATATTGGGGAGGGAGATGGCGAATACCACCGAACCAATGGCGAACACGGCAGCTATCGCTGTAATGAGCCACTTGCCCGCCCAGATAGCTGAAAAGAGTTCACGTAAATCAATTTCATCATCCGCTGCAAACTTCGCGTCATATTGCGCAGTTTGAGGCGATGGGGAGGAGACGTTTGAGTTCATAGTTTTAATTCAAAAGTTGGTGTTGCATTCCAGCTACAGGGAAAACCAAAGCGAAGGTACTTGGAAGTGCCTGAGCTTAGCCGTGAGGAGTTAGGGTTAAGCTCATTCTTAAAACCTAGGCTCTATTCCTAGAGCCTAGGTTTCCCTCGCAATCGCGTTAAATCACATTCAGCGCAGAGATAGCGACGGCGGTATTGTAGATAATACCCGTGACTTGGCTCCACAACGTCAGGCCATCTTTGTAGCTGGTATCCAACGGCATGATGATGGTGTCACCCGGTTGTAGGCCCTGTCGGCCACCAAACCAGCCGGTCTTTGGCAACATCACCGAGCCATCGGCGCGGACGATATACATGCGCCCGGTATCTGCCCGTCGGGTGCTACCGCCAGACAACTTCAGGTAGTCTTTAACCGACAGTCGCTCATCAAAGCGATGTGAAGTTGGGTGCTGAACTTCCCCCATCACCGCAATGGTTTGACGCATCGGCGGGATGTAAACCAGATCGCCACGCTCGGCGATCAGGTTATGACGCGGGTTCTCCCCTAAGATCTGCTCAAAATCCACCACCATCCGACCAGTCGCTTCCAGCTCTTCAAGCTGGGCCAGCATCGTATTGGTATCAGCAACCGAGGCGTAGCTACCGGTTTCGGACAGAGTGCGATTCGCCAACTCCTTACGCAGCGCGGTAACAACGCGGGTGATCTCCAGTTGCTCCTGTCGGCGCACCGCTTCGCGGGTAAATACGCCACCATAAGGGTAGGCATACTCGGTAAAGCCACCAGCTCGCTTGATCACATCCGCTAGGGTTTCCCCTTTTTGAATGGCATAGACCCCAGGGAAACGCACTTCACCGCGCACTTCGATCGTTGGCGTATCCTGCCAATCCGGCTTGGCGAAGACATTGAGTCGGTCGCGCCCTTGCAGCGCAATATCTGCATCCCCTTCACCGCTTACCACTTGGGCTAGCTTCACAGGCAGGTGCAGTACACTGGTACCGGACACATCACTGGCATCGGTACGGGACAACTCCGCCTGGATCAGATAAGCACTCTCTTTCAAACCACCCGCCAGGCTAAGCAGATCAGAAACATTCGCACCTTGAACCAAAGGATATAAACCCGGGTTGGTCACTTCGCCGTCGATCGCCACCACACGAACGCCTTGATCGTGGCGCGATTGGTTACTGAGCTTGGCCAGAACCGGGAACAGCAACTCTCGACGATTCAGCTGGGGTGACATCAGGATCAGCGAGTCGTGCTGGAACAGCGCCAATAGCACCCGGAACTTAAGGCTGTTGTTCGCCTCCATGTCATCAACATCAGATCGACGGTCACTTTCAACCGCTACACCTGCGACTGAACTACGATTATTCAGCGTCGTATTGAGCGCCAATCCTCCAAGACCTGCATTGGTGTCGCCACCACTGGTTTGGCCACTCGACTGTAGCTCCTGCTCTTCCAACAGTGCAGCAAACATCTTGCCCAACTCGCGGCGATCCAGTACCTCATCGCGCTCGTTGAATACAATGATCTTATCTCGCGGCAACAGCAACAGATCCTGCTCTGATGCAGGGTGACGCAGCGCTTGCTCGAGATGGAAGCCATGAACCTCAATGTCACCGCGGAAATTGGTTTCACGCACCACTAGGGCATAGCTGATGTCCGAGTTCCAGATCAGATCCGCAGACAGCGAGCGCAGAACGCTGGAGATCCGCATGCCATCCTGCCACTGATAGTTACCTGGGCGCGCCACGGCACCCACCAAGGTCACCGCACCGTCCAACTCATTTGTTGTCGCACGCACCTGAACACGGTCACCGTCACGAGCTTTCATCGCCTTGCCGGCGGCACTGGTCAGATCCAGATTAACGATGCTGCGCTGATGGCGATCATTAAAACGTTCCACAACCGAAGCCGAAGGGTAAGCACCGGCCAATGCGCCACCCGCCATGGCAACCACGTCTGCCATGGTTTCATTACCAGCCAACTCATAGATAGCTGGACGACGCACATCGCCATCAACGGCCACGGTCGCATTCAGAGTCGGAATAAAGACGACATCGCCGGACTGCAATCGGATATCACCGGACGCATCGCCCTTAAGCAGTAGGTCGTACGCATCGAATGATCCCACCAGCTTACCATCGCGCTTTACCTGAATATCACGCAGCGAACCGATCTCTCTCAGACCACCCGCCATGGTCAGCGCGTGAGAAACGGTCGACAGAGCGCTTACGGTGTAAGAACCGGGTTGGAAAGCGTCACCGGCAACGAAGATCCGGATAGAGCGCAGCTCACCCATGCTGATCGTCGCAGACACGCCGATCATCTGCTCCTTAACGGTCTTTTGCAGTAGCGCTCGGGCTTCAGCAAAGCTCAGGCCCGCCACATTCATCGGCCCCACTTGCGGGACGGTAATGCTGCCATTGCGATTGACCAGCAAGGTGTGGCTCTCAACATCCTTACCAAACAACTGCAGGACGATCTCATCTCCAGGCCCCAACACGTAATGCGCCGGGATAGGTGCATCGGTCGTGGGTGCAAAGGTCGATGGTGTGCCTGCAAACAGATCGTAGCCAAAAGGCTTTAACTGCCCCTGCACCACTTGATCCTCTGCTGCCATATCCTCTACGGCACGCTCCTCTTCAACCCGCGGCGATACCACTGGCGCCGACGCGTTCTGTAAGGAAGCGTTCGCCGAACCGCCACCCAGAGTGCTTGGATCGATGCCGTATTGGCGCGCCAAACGCTGCTGCTCAGACGCAGGCAGGTTTTTAAACTGCTGCATCATTTGCGGAGAGATCGAGGTCGACTGAACGCCCACCGAAACCATCAGAGGCAAAGTGGCAGCCAAAGGCAGCAACCACCGCTTGAGTCGTTGATTCATAATGAAAGAGATGTCCATGGCTAAAGACGCCGCACCCGATAAGTTAGTGGGCACTAACAAGTATGCGGCTGATAATTAATGATAATTTATTTTTTGACGTCGAGTCTTAGGCAGGCTGCCGCAGGGAAGTTAACCCAAACGTTACAGCTTTAAAGCCCAAATACAGCAACGCGAAAGCGCCTCAGAGGATAAGGCGCATTCGTGAGAATGTGTGTTATGAGCGCTTGAATGAGAGGTTGTCTACACTCAAGCGTTGCTGTTGGCCCATCATTTCGAGCATCAACAGGCTACGGCGTTTCCCATCCGGCTCAGCGTATATCGCTTCCAGATCGACAAAAGGGCCATCCGTGATGGTGACCCGGTCACCGGCTTGTGGCAGCTCCGTCTCTTGCACCTGTTGCTGGTGCAAACGCTGTCGTAAGGCCACCACTATCGCGGTCTCGACCGGCAAGATCTGACCGTTAGTTCGCACTAACGAGGACACGCCCGGTGTACTGCGGATGCTTTGAACCGAAGTAATAAAGGGATCGAAACGGACGAACAGATAGTTGGGAAACAACAATTGCGTTTCCATGACCGGCTTGCCGCGTTTGAGCTTTTCCACCTGAAGCTCAGGCAAAAAACAGCTGACACCGCGCAACTCAAGGTGAGTGCGTGCTAAGGCTTCTTTGCGCCCCTTGCAATACAGCAAGAACCAACCCTGCATACTCACTCCCCAGTAAACCGTTATCAACACCGCGCCAAACCAAAGTCGTCAGCGTTGTGCATGATACCAGCGACCAATAAGGGTGCAAGCCTAGGAGTCACGCTCAGCGTATTTTCACCATTGATCCATTCAATATTCGATCAGCTTGCCGCATTTACAAACACCTCCCTCAGAGATCTCTTACGTCGAGGCGCTCATTCGCCCGCATGTCGTTACAAAACACCCGCACAAATCCGCATCCTCTCGCTTTCAATGGTGCAACAATCTGGTTAAGGTAGGCACAATCTCCATTCAGCCCAATCAAATGACAGAGGCTGAACTGGCGCAGACACAGCCGGGGTGGATGCCCGGACACACCAAAAATCAGAACGAATCAGGGTAGACTCGCACAATGACTTCACAAAACTTTGATCGTGGCGAATTTCTTGGCCACCCAAAGGGGCTATTTCTCCTATTTACGACCGAGCTGTGGGAGCGCTTCAGCTACTATGCGATGCGCGCCATTCTGGTGCTTTATCTGGTCGACCGCGTCTCGGCGCAAGGCGGCGCTGGGCTCGGCTGGACGCAGGCCGATGCCCTGTCACTGTACGGAACCTTTACCGGTTTGGTGTATGTGACGCCGCTTATCGGCGGCTGGTTAGCCGATAACTACCTCGGCCAACGTAAGGCCATTATGCTCGGTGGCGCCTTGATGGCCCTCGGTCAATTTACTCTGGGCGCGCCTCATGCCTGGGTCCCCGGTATGGAAACCACAATGTTCTACATCGGGCTGGGCACGTTGATCTTGGGCAATGGCTTATTTAAGCCCAACATTTCCACCATGGTGGGCGATCTCTACCCCGAAGGCGATCATCGCCGCGACGGCGCCTTCACCATCTTCTATATGGGGATCAACATCGGTGCAGCCATGGCCGGTTTCCTTGTTGCCTGGGCCTACACCAGCTTCGGCCATGACGCGGTGTTTGAAGGGAAAGAGGTGTTCGTCAATAACTGGCAGGCCGGCTTTATCCTAGCCGGGATCGGCATGGTGATCTCCATGATCATTCAGGCACTCTGGGCACAAAAACTGCTGGGCAATATCGGTACCATCCCCGCTGCTCAGTTAGACAAACAGAGTCAGGCAACGCCCCGCAAAGAACCGCTGACTGCGGTAGAGCGTGATAGGCTCAAGGTGATCCTGGTAATGGGCCTGTTCACCATTATCTTCTGGGCTGGCTTTGAGCAGGCCGGTGGCTTGATGAACCTGTTTACCAATGAGTTCACCGATCGCACCATAGGTTCGTGGCAGGTGCCTACCGCCTGGTTCCAATCATTGAATGCCATCTTTATCGTGATCTTCGCGCCGATCATCGCCTCTATCTGGGTCCGGCTGGGCAACAAGGAGCCGAACTCGCCGGTTAAATTCGGCTTTGGTCTGGTGCTACTGGCGGTTGGTTTCCTGTTTATGATCGGTGCCGTCATGGAGATGGGCGGCGATCCCACCATGAAGTCCTCCATGTGGTGGCTGGTGGGTGCCTACCTGTTCCACACGTTGGGCGAGCTGTGCTTATCCCCTATCGGTTTGTCGATGGTCACCAAACTGGCACCGCTGCGGATCGCCTCTTTGATGATGGGCGCTTGGTTCCTGTTTATTGCTGCCGCCAATAAGATCGGGGGCCTTGTCGGCTCATTGATCGGCCACGGTGGCGAGAAGGAAGAGCAACTGGCCAACGCCCTGTCGATCTTTGCCGGGATCGCCATTACCGCTGTGATCTCCGGGGTGATCCTATTCTTTATGGCCAACAAGTTAGTGGACTGGATGCACGGCGCAGAAGATAGCCACACCAAGGATGAACTTGAAGCCTTGGAAGAGGAAGTGGCAGTGACCGGCGAACACGAAGCGATGCCACGCAATTGATGCTCTCGGCTCACTCAAAGTGCTGACAAAGACAACGCCCCCGGACTGAGGTCCGGGGGCGTTTTTACATCCAGCAGGCGCAATCTGGTGCTAACCGGTGGCTTTGAGCTGCACGCATCCGCCTGTGCTTTTGCTGTCACACACCCCTTGGAACCGGTTATTCAATAGGTCGCGGCGAACGTGCTCTGCCCCTTCCAACAGTACCAAGGCCTGACCCGGCGCCAGATCGCGGAAGTGGCTGTGCGGCCGATTGTCACCTGCAACACCGATAGGGGGCGTTTCCGGCAGGATGATGCGAGACAGTTGATCCTCGTTTCTGAGGAACACCTTAATATCGGTTCCCGCACGGCCAATCGCCACCCGGCGCGATTGCAGATCAAGCACCATGTACGCCATCTCCAGCGCACAGCTGAGGCCGGACTTCACCAACTGCTCATTGAGATAACTGAGCATGGCATAGGGCTCCAACACGGCGGTACTGCCACCTTGGCGGAAACGTTTTAGCTTTTGATTAAGGAAGCTGCGCAACAATACGCTGACGAAGGCGCTGACGTTGCCGCTTGGCGAAACCTTGGCTAAATAGGCGCAATAGTGATGCTCGCCGCACTCAAAGCCGTCGCACAACAGGGCACTGACTGGCTCCGAACGATACAGGTTGTAGGTGAAATTGCAGTTAGCAAAGGTCTGGGAGGTCGCAGGAAACAGCTGGGCCTGCACCAGCTGCGCTGTTGCCGTATCGTTTTGCAACGCCTCGAAGTTTTCTGACATCACTAACGACTGCTCAGGACTTTCCCACTCCGTCCCTATGCTATTGGTCCGTTCGGGCGGCTCCAGTCCGCCTGACTCCCTTAAACAATCCACCATCGCATTATGAAGCACCTGCAGATCCGCCAAGGGCTTCATCAAATAATCCCAGGCACCATTACGCAGTGCTTCGACCACATCAGACATCGCCTTATTGGCGGTGATCACGATACTTGGTAGCTGTGGCGCCGTCTCCGCAAGCTTTTGCAGAAATTCCAATCCACCCATTCTGGGCATACACAGATCAACCAAGGCAATGTCCGGTCGGCTCAACGCGAATTGTTCGAGTCCATGCTGCCCATCCTCTGCCTCCGCAACCGTCATTCCTTGTTGGCGACAATAATCGCTAACCAGCTGACGAAAGACTGGATCGTCCTCGACAACCAATACTTTAATTCCTTGTAAAGCCATGGCTCACCCTAGCCCTTCGGACTTGTTGTTGTTGTTGTCAGTCAATCTCATCCAGATAATCATCAAGCCAATCGTCGTCCTCTTCCTTCAGTGGAGGATTGCCGTCGTACAGCTGAAACTCTATGTACTGAAAATACGCTTCTCTGGTGAAGGCGTAGGGGTCCAGCGAACTGTCCAATAACGCCTCCTGCTCAATCAGTTTAGACCGCGTCGCCAAACCGTCCAGAGTCCAGCGCCCAGCGGCCTGCCAAAAGTTAAATAGGCTATGTGGGAAATACAGCTTATCGACAACGTCGCCGGCCTCATCCCGAACCGAACTCGGCCCCAGTACCGGCAGCATCAAATAGGGGCCATCCGGCACGCCCCAATAGCCAAGCACCTCACCAAACTGATCCTGCTTGCGCTCCAAGCCCATCTCCGTAGCGACATCCATCAACCCCACGACGCCGATGGTGCTGTTGATGAGGAAGCGGGCCGTGGCATTGGCCGCCCAGGCTGGCTTGAGCTGCAACAGGTTATTCACCGCACTAAAGGGCTCATCCAGATTTCTGACAAAGTTCTCTACGCCATTTTGCGCCGGCCGCGGCACATAGTCCGCATAGACGTGTACGACAGGCCGGACAATATAGCGATCGAGATAAAGGTAGTTTAGATCCCAAACCCAACGGTTAAACGGCTCGATAGGATCCCGTGGATCCTTATAACTTTCCTCGATGCCGAACTCATCCATTTCGGCCCAAGCGGTAAAACTCACCGCCCAAGACAGTAGCAAGAGCAGAAGAAAACGGCATCCAACGGCAATCACTCTCAAAATTTATCCCCTACTGGCCGATATCCCTATTAACAGCAAACGGGTTGTGTCAACTGACGTTATTGCCCAAAAGTTTACCACCTCAACTGCGGAGTTAAACAATTATCAACCACTTACCGAACAGTGCGGCCACTCTGTGTTAACCATAGGTGCCCAATTACCAGTTAGCCAGCTCGGTCAGCGTGCAGCGACTGCTCCTTTACTGCCGCTGATCAGCGCTCGCCCGGTTGAGCATGCGTTGATCGTGGACCGATCTGGCCCGTCGCTCGCCTTCCAACGTCCCGCAACCGGGCTGGCTGGCCCCTACCTACTGCAACATCAGCAGGGCCAACCGGTACTCCATCAACTCAAAAGCCATAGCACCACGCTGGCACTGACGGCCTTGCCACCCGCCACAGCCAGTGCCATCCGTGCCTTATTGGCAGGCGGCCATTCGGTCGGCCAACTGCGGGCCGACCCACAAGGCCGGGCAATGCTGCTGACCCCCTCCAGTGGGATCCCCCTGCCTATCTCCCTGCCGCCCAATAGCGAATGGCTGGTGAGACTCCTAGAGCACGGCAGTTCGCGCCTGCAGCTGTACCAGCTGGCGCAGATCTTAAAGGCGCTGCCAAACACCCCGCAGCCCCATTCTGGCTCACAAAGCCAAGCTGCGCCCCCAGCCGCATCCGCTCATCGCCCATTCGATGGGTTCGGCCAAGCGACGACCGTGCCAAGTGATGGCAAAGATCCGCTCTCCGCGCTCGCCCGCAACCTGGCACCCATGATGGGCAACAGTCAGTTAACCCCGCTGCCATTACCCAGCCTGGCACAGCTGGCCAACCCCACGCTGCTGGCCATGCTGCTGACGCAGATCGGTCAGTTTCCCGCCAATAGTCGACTCGCGCCACCGCTCGGCCCCATCGCCCAGCTGTGGCAGCGCCTGTTGATGCAACGCCGCAGTCGGACAGAGGATGACAGCACGTCCGATGAACACTCGCTACTGGCGTCTGAGGCGCAGCTGAACACCTTGACGCCGATGATCCGCCAGCTGACCGACTTTCAGCAGCAGAGCCAAGCCGACAGTGAGCACCCACTACTTTTTCTGGCCCTACCTTATGGGCAACAACAGGAGCAGCGTGAGTTGCAGCTGTCGCTACAGCGCTATCAGTCCGAGCCACAAGCTCAGCAAAGAAGTTGGTTGTTGACGCTGCGTTTCGAATTGGACCCAGGGCCATTGCTGGTTAAGGCTCGCTACAGCGAAGGCACGCTGCGCCTGGATATGACCGCCAACAGCAGCGGCCTGTGTCAGCAAGCCGAGCGCTATGTCGATGCCTTGACCGAGCGATTGGAAAGTGCCGGGCTGCGGCTCAGCAGCGTGAACTGCCAAGTCGGCACCGTCCCCGACAAATTGACTCAAGGGAGGCCAATGCTGATCTATGGACGATAAACCCAAAAAAGCGGTGGCTGTCCGCTATGACGGCCAAGACGCCCCGCGGATCACCGCCAGCGGCGAAGGCCATGTTGCCGAGCAGATCCAAACCCTAGCGCAGGACGCCGGTGTCCTCGTCCACCACGATCCGCAATTGGCCGAACTGCTGGCTAAGCTGGAGCTGGGTGAGCAGATCCCACCACAGCTTTATCTGATCATCGCCGAGCTGATCGCCTTTGCTTACCTGATAGAGGGTCGCTTTCCTGAGCAATGGCACAATATCCATCAACGGCTCAATACGAAGGCCTAAAACTTCACATCAGACTGAGCTCGGTCGATCCAGAGCCCTTAGGAGAGTGTAAAGTTGATCCCGTAAAGACCCCGCCTGGCTCACACGAGCCTACTTTAGGTGCACAAATTGACTCTGCACCCCAAGCTGCTGCGCCGCCTCCGTCAGGGCCTCCTCCTGACTGTGGGCGTGCAGCTTGATGGTACTGCTGTGAAACAGATCATTGGTGTACTGATCCCAAAACACCCAACGCGCTTGCCACCCCTCAGTATCAACCACATTGCCATCATGAAACACTTCAACACTGGCATTTTGATGCGCCATAACGCCTCCTACAACCGGCTCAACCTCATATTAAGTATGACCCATTTCGTTTTAACCGCAGTGCCGCTGCCCACTCCGCAGGCTCGTTCTCGGGCACGCGCCGCCAGCCACTGCGAGTTCAAGCACCTAAGCCAATGGTTTAAAGGCTTTTGTGACTCAGACTCAGCGTTTACACTGAGACTCTCAAGGATGACTCTTGGCACCGAACATGGATAAAAAGCGGATCCTCATCGTCGAAGACAGCGCGACGGTCACCAAAGTATTGCGTCACCTGATCCTGCAATTTGGCCACTTTGAGGCCCTTTTTGCGCAAACATTGGCGCAAGCACAGCAGCTGTGCCTGCAACAGGCGGACGCATTGTTTGCCGCTGTGGTCGATCTCACCCTACCCGACGCCCCCAATGGTGAGATCGTCGAACTCACTCTGGCGCACCAACTCCCCACCATCGTCCTAACCGGCAACTTTGACCCCAAGCAACGTGCCCACTGGCAAGGCAAAGGCGTGGTGGACTACATCACCAAAGAGGGACGCTATAGCTACGAACTCGCCCTCAAACAGCTGCAGCGCCTGGGCAACAACCATGAGCACAAGATCCTGGTGGTGGAAGACTCCCGTCCGGTCCGCAAATTGATCGTCGCGGCGCTAGAGCGTCAGCACTATCAGATCTTTCAAGCCGAGCACGGTGAACAGGCACTGCAACAATTAGCGCAGCAGCCGGACATCAAGCTGATGCTGACAGATTATCAGATGCCGCACATGGACGGCTTTGAGCTGATCCAGCAACTGCGGCGCACGCGCGATCCCACCCAACTGTGCATCATCGGCCTCTCCACCAACAGCGATGCCGCCCTCTCGGCCAAATTCATCAAATATGGTGCCAACGACTTCCTACTTAAGCCCTTTCTGCATGAAGAGCTGTATTGCCGCGTCAACCAAAACATCGAGCTTATCGAGCGGATGGAAGCCATGCGCGATGCGGCCAGTCGCGATTATCTCACCGGCCTCTATAACCGCCGTCACTTTTTCGCCCACGCTGAGGCACACTATCAGAGCCTGAAGCAACAGAGGCACAAGGTAACAGTTGCGGTGATCGATCTGGATCACTTCAAGCAGATCAACGACCGCCATGGCCACCTGATCGGCGATCAGGTGCTCAAAGCCATGGCCGACGCGTTAACCACACACTTGGGTCGGTTTCTGATCGCGCGAGCCGGAGGCGAGGAATTTTTCCTGATGATGGCCGGGATCGGCAGCGAGCAAGCATTGCGCCTGTTGCAGCCTCTACGGCAAAGACTCGCGGCTGAGCCTATCATGACCGACGCAGGCCCCATCACCGTCCGATTCAGTGCCGGTGTGTCGGAGCGCATAACAGATAAGATCGAGCAGCAGCTGCACCAAGCCGATATCCTGCTGTATCAAGCCAAGCAAGGCGGGCGGGATCAAAGCATCGGCGATCACGGCGCTGTGACCATCAGCAGCGGCTAATCAATAGCCGATCCGGATCGCATTTCCTGTGCCCGAACTTTGACCCGTTCACCGGCGCTGCCAGAATGCCGTTTTGTCCCTGCCACAAGTGACTATGCGTAACTGGATCCTGCTTTTAACCTGCGGTGCCTTGATGCTGCCCGCCGCCTCTGCCAACTGGCGCATCGACGAAACGCCGCGGGGCGCACAACTCTCGCGCGTGCCTTACGTGATCCTCGCGGCCGATCACTTCAACATGGCCGATGGCGAGCTGTGGGGGATCACTCTGGCCCCACACCACTTTGATCCCAACTATCCGGAATGGGGCTACTACGGCGGCTTTGCTTGGGGTGGCTCGAGCAATGTCACCACCGAGGCACCCGGTCGCGCCAAAACCAGTCGCTATATGGGTCGGTTTGGCCTCAGCTATCGCATGCTGGCCGATCTCAGCCTGTATGGCGGCGTCGCCCGCCTCACCGATGAACTCAAGTCCACCGACGGCACCAGCCAATACTGCACCGAATGTGAGCCGGTATGGCGTACCGAAAAAGATCACCGCTGGGGCGCCGAGGCCGGGGTACGGTATGCGCTGCCCGGCAACATCGCCATCGGGATCGGCTACAACTGGGCCACCGACTCGATGATACTGACGCTCGGGTTGCATTAACCAGCATGATAAGCGCAGCCGCCGATCACGCTAGCGCGCGGCGATAGAGGGCTGCGCCCTTGGCCTTATGTTGCGAATGCGACGGCCGTACGGCCAACGCCTCGCGCTAAGCGCTGCGCACGTAAAAGCCAAAGCTAAACACGGCGCTTGCTCTGCCCGCCCTGCTCTTACTGATCGCTGACAGCTTAAAGCTTAAAGCTTAAAGCTGCTCTGCCTGCTCTGCCTCGGCGCAGCCGATACCGCCGCGACGAAGTCGCCTAAGCCCGCGCGCAGCGCATACCGCCGTGCCGAAGGCACATGCAGCCAGCGCTTTGCTTTTGCTTTTGCTGACAGCTGACCATCAATATCCCCGCTGTGTCGCAGCCGGCCAGTGGTCTTTCACCTGCTGCTCGATAAAGCGACGCTTCTCATCTTCCAGCTCAGGCAGGTGGATCCCCAGCGCTTGTTGCGCGCTTTGCTTACTGGACAGATCTGGATACGTCACCTCGTCAACACCGTACATCTCCAGCACCATTTCCAATCGGGCCCGCGCCATGTTGGCCTGACGGCGTGCGGTCGCTAACAAAGCCAAGCCTTCTTCCGGGTTATGGGCATAGGTGCCGTGAGACGACGTCGCGAAATCCCAACGCCACTGGGCATGGCGGATATCGGTCAGGGCCGGTTGCATCTGCTCCCACTGTGCGCCCGCCCCCCAGGCGGCTCCGGCCTCAAAGTGCGCCTGTACCAGCAGCGCTTCCACCTCGGTCCGCGCCGCATCGATGGCCGCTTTACTCTCGGCCAGGCGCAATTCCAACTGGCTTTGGCTGCTGTGACAACCGGCACAGGCGACATCAAAATTGGCCATGGCTGAGCCGATCTGATGATCCTGATACACCCGGCCGTTATCATCCTGACGCTCCGGCATATGACAGGTTACGCAGGTCACCTCCAACTTGGCATGCTGGCTGCGGCTCCAGTGCTCATATTCCGGGTGGCGGGCCTTGATCACGGCCACACCGGACACCGGATGAACCCAATCGTAGAAGCGCCGGGTATCAAGATATTTCTCAATATCATCGGCCGTACTGCCAAAGATCCAGGGGATATTCACCTTATTGTCTTCTTCCGGCTGGAAGTAATAGGTCACATGGCACTGACCGCACGTTTGCGCCCCCTGCATCGCCACACTTTGCTGCTCAAAAGGCTGCTTGACCTTATTCATCGCGTTGACGGCATGCGGCCGCGATAGAGCCAGCTCGCCGCTGCCAGGCGCATGGCAATCCGCACAGCCCACCGCATTACCCATCCCCTCACCCAGCTGGGCAAAGGTATGCGCGGCAAAGCCATTTTCGCCATGAAGATCCATCAAGCGTGGCACATCCGGTGTCTTACAGGTCCAGCACGCTGCATCGCCGCTACCATCCGCAGTCCGCAGCGTTTGCGTCACGTCCGCCACCGCGTATTGATGCCCTCGAGGCGTATGAAACTCTTTGGCATAAGGGCTCCCCGCCCATAGCGCCACTAAGGCCGGGCGCTGAGCCAACACGTCTTGCCGCGACTCCGTCAGTTCGGTCTTCGCCCAGCTGTCGTATTCCGCGGGAAAGCTCCCCTGCCAATCCTCGCTCACGCTGCCATTAGGTGGCTGGCTCGACCCAAAGCAAGCCGATAACAGTGGTAAAACAGCAAGTGCGATGAAACCCTGACTTCTTGTGCGCATAGATCCTCAATATCTGTTGGCTAAGGTGCGTGCGGCATTGTTGCGTTTAACTTACACCTTTATGGTTTCACATCCAGCCACCGAAACGCATTTCCCTCATGATAAAGTGTGACAGCCTTCGAGCGGAGCGAGGTAATATATCCCTAAAGGAGTAGTCATGTTCAGCACCATTGCTGCCATCTTGTTTCCCCTCTTCGCAGTCGTCCTCTGCGGTTATGGCCTGGCAAAAACCGTTGCGCCAGACTTTTCTCCGCTCAATCGCATCAACATGGCAGTGTGTGTCCCCGCACTGATCTTCACCTCCCTGCTGCAGCTGGATCTGACCCGTGGACTCTACGGCCCCTTGCTGCAAGCGGGGCTGATCGCACTCCTGCTACCCGGCCTGCTGTTGTGGCCACTATGCCACTGGTTGAACCAACCCTTTCGGTTGTGGGCACCGCTGAATATGTTCCGTAATGCAGGCAACTTGGCGATCCCCCTCTATGCCTTCGCCTTTGGCGAGGCGGCGCAAGACGCGGCGGTCCTGCTGTTTGCGGTCTCTGCGCTGCTGCATATGACCGTCGGGCTGTTGATCTACCAAGGCCGCTTCTCGATACGATCCCTATTCAGCTCGCCGTTGGCCCCTTCGGCCTTGCTGGCGATCGCCATCAACCTGCTGCAGATCCCGGTGTGGCCGCCCATCGTGCAAAGCGCCGAACTCGCTGGCCAAGCGGCGATCCCGCTCATGCTGATTGCGCTTGGCGGCCAGTTGAGTCAATTGCGCTGGTCCGGACTCTATCTCGGCCTGCTCGGCACAGGGATCAGCCTGTTGACCGGTGCCGTCAGCTTTGGCCTGATCTACTGGTGGATCCCCCTGCCTACGCTGCACCTGCAGATGATGTTACTGTTCGCCATGTTGCCGCCCGCAGTGATGAACTACCTGTTTGCTGAGCGCTACAACATCGAGCCACAGAAGGCCTCCAACATCATCTTGTTTGGCAATTTTCTCAGCGTGATCACCCTGCCCATCTTGCTGATGGTGGCTTTTGCGCTGGCAGGCTGAGCAACGAGACAAGGGGTGTTAACGCGCCCGCCACCGGTGCCTCTGTCCCCCTTTCCAGAGCGCCTCAGCGTCCCAAACTCAACCCGTTACCGCCCCGTCAGCAGCGTCTGAATGCCCCGCTCAAGCCCCTCCAGCGTCAGCGGATACATGCGAGCCGAGACGAGCTGCTGCACCATGGCAATGCTTTGGGTGTAACGCCACTGCGACTGAGGCTCCGGATTGAGCCAGATCACCCGTTCAAACTGCTCGGTCAGGCGCTGCATCCAAGCCGCCCCCGGCTCTTCATTCATTTGCTCGACACTGCCGTAGCGATGGCTGATCTCATACGGCCCCATTGACGCATCGCCAATAAAGATCACCTTGTAGTCCTTGGGGTAGGTGCGCAACACCTCCAGCAGCGGGATCACCTCCGCGTGACGGCGGCGGTTATCGCGCCAAACAAAGTCATAGATAAAGTTATGGAAGTAGTAATACTCCAGATGCTTAAACTCGCTGCGACAGGCCGAAAACAGCTCTTCGCACATCTGAATGTGCGGATCCATCGAGCCGCCCACATCAAAGAACAGCAACACCTTGATGGCGTTGTGCCGCTGAGGCACCAGCTTGACATCCAGCATGCCGCCATTGTTGGCGGTCGACCGGATGGTGTCATCCAGATCCAGCTCCTCCGCCGCACCGTTGCGGGCAAAGCGCCGCAGTTTGCGCAGCGCCATCTTGATGTTGCGGGTGCCCAGCTCCACCTCATCGTCGAAGTTACGATACTCGCGCTTATCCCACACCTTGGCAGCCGACTTGTTGCGACTTTCTCCCCCCACGCGAATGCCGCCCGGGTGATAACCGCTATTACCAAAGGCGGAGGTGCCACCGGTGCCGATCCACTTATTGCCGCCCTGATGCCGCTCTTTTTGCTCCTTCAGACGCTCATTGAACGCCGCCATCAACTTATCCAGCCCGCCCCAAGACTGCACTTGCGCCTTCTGCGCCTCGGTCAGCGCCTTAAGGAAGTCCGACTGGACCCACTCCGGCGGGATCGCCCCCTCATCCAGGCCATCGAGGCTGTCCAACCCATCGAAAAATGCGCCAAAGGCGCGGTCAAACTTGTCGTAGTGACGCTCATCCTTGATCAAGCAGGTGCGGGCCAGCAGATAGAACTCCTCCAGCGAGCCAAAGGCCAGATCCTGACTGAGCGCGTCTAACAGCAGCAACTGCTCGTTGATCGACACCGGCAACCCCGCGCGGCGCAAACAGCGAAAGAATCCGATCAACATGGGCTCAATCCCGGCGAGTCATAAAGGCCAGACGTTGCAGCAACTGCACGTCCTGCTCGTTCTTCACCAAGGCGCCATACAGCGGTGGAACCGCCTGGCGCAGATCCCCCGCCAGCGCCTCGACGGAGATATCATCTGCCATCAGCAACTTGAGCCAATCCACCAGCTCGGAGGTAGAGGGCTTCTTCTTCAGGCCGGGGATCTCCCGCAACTCAAAGAACCGCTCCAACGCGCGCCGGGCCAGATCGCGTTTCAGCTGAGGAAAGTGCACATCCAAGATCCGCTGCATGGTGGCTTCATCGGGAAAACGGATGTAGTGGAAGAAACAGCGACGCAGAAACGCATCCGGCAGTTCCTTTTCGTTGTTGGAGGTGATGATCACGATCGGCCGATGCTTAGCGCGGATCACTTCACCGGTCTCGTAGACTGAGAAGGCCATCTTATCCAGCTCCACCAGCAGATCATTAGGAAACTCAATGTCGGCCTTGTCGATCTCATCGATCAGCAGCACCACCTGCTCATCCGACTCAAACGCCTGCCACAAAGCGCCTTTTTTCAGGTAGTGACGCACATCCTCCACCTCGGCTTTGCCCAACTGGGAATCCCGCAAGCGGGACACCGCGTCATAGTCATACAGCCCCTGTTGTGCCTTACTGGTGGACTTGATGTGCCACTGTAACAGACGCTTGCCCAACGACGCCGCCACCTGCTCCGCCAGCATGGTTTTACCGGTGCCCGGCTCACCTTTGATCAACAAAGGCCGCTGCAGGATGACGGCGGCGTTCACCGCCATCTGCAGATCGTCCGTCGCAATGTATTCCGAGGTGCCTTCAAACTTCATCCGTGATCCTCCGCAAAGATTTGCCCGCAGCATGACATAAAGCCAGTAAGGCCTCCATCGTCGATTTGAACGAGCGTTTTAACTTGAGCCGGTTCAGACAAGGAATTTCGAGATCGCAACCGACAAGCTATGATCGATCAGGTATAATTTGCGCCCTTAATTTTCAGTCGGTCAGGAAATCACCATGAGTTTTGCATCCCAGGGCTTTGGCCCCGAAATTGTTCGTGCCGTTACCGAGTGCGGGTACGACAAGATGACGCCCGTTCAGCGCAAAGCCATCCCCGCCGCCCGCAAGGGTCGCGATATCCTGGCCAACGCCCAAACCGGCACCGGCAAGACCGCCGCCTTTGCCCTGCCTATCCTGCAGCAACTGCAGGATAGCCCCAAGATGCAGCAAGGCCGACAGGTTCGCGCGCTGATCCTCGCACCGACCCGAGAGCTGGCCGCACAGATCGCCGCAAACTGCCGTGACTACGCCAAGCACACCGAGCTGAGCGTCGCCGTTGTCTACGGCGGCACCAAGATGAGCAGCCAAACCGCTGCGCTGCACGCCGGTGTCGATCTGCTGGTTGCCACGCCGGGTCGCTTGCTGGAGCACGTCGCCGAAAACAACGTCAGCCTCAGCCAGGTGGAGCACCTGGTGCTGGACGAAGCCGATCGCATGCTCGATATGGGCTTTGCCAGCGAGCTGACCCGCATCATGAAGTTGGTGCCACCCAAGCATCAAACCATGCTGTTCTCCGCCACCTACCCACCGAAAATGAAGCAGCTGGCCACCCAGGCGCTGAGCAACCCGGTTGTGGTGTCCGTCGCCGCGCAAAACAGCACTGCAGAAACCGTGTCCCACGTGATCTATCCGGTGGATGAAAACCGTAAGTTGGATCTGATCGTCGAGCTGATCGGCCGTAAGAACTGGCGCCAGGTGCTGGTGTTTGCCAACTACAAAGAGAGCGTCGATGCGGTCGTGGCCGAGCTCAACAAATACGGCGTACCTGCCGACGCCTGCCACGGCGACAAGACCCAAGGCGCTCGTCGCCGCGCCTTGCGTGAATTCAAAGAGGGCAAGTTGCGGGTGCTGGTGGCCACCGATGTTGCCGCCCGCGGTCTGGATATCCAAGGCCTGCCCTACGTGGTCAACTTTGACGTGCCGTTTCTGGCGGAAGACTATGTCCACCGTATCGGCCGCACCGGCCGGGCCGGAGAGCGTGGCCACGCCATCTCGTTTGTTGGTCGCGACGAAGAGCTGTCCATCGCCCAGATCGAGAAGCTGATCGAGCAAAACATCCACCGCATCAACCAACCCGGTTATGAGGTCAAGGATCGCACCAACCTCATCTACGAGGTGCACAACAAACAGCGCTATACCCGCAAGCGTGCCCGGGAAAACAACCCGACCGACCAATCCGCCGGCGAGCGCCAACTGCGCGCCCGCAAGGTGGCCAAAAAGTCGGGACGTTAAGCCCAAACGCCAAAACAAAAGAGAGCCTTTCCGGCTCTCTTTTGCTTTCTGGCCCATGGCGCTTTACGCACCCACCTGTGGATTGATAACCTGAGCGCTCAATAATTAAACGGACGTTTGAAAATGGAACAGTTCAAGCAAGACTACCCGGTATGGATGGAGCAGCAGGTGGCTTGGGGCGAGATGGATGCCCTCAACCACATCAATAACGTGGTGTATTTTCGCTATTTCGAAAACATCCGTATTCACTTCTTCCGCCGGTTTGAGTTTATGGAATCGCTGATGGGCCAGCGGTTGGCGCCGATCCTCAGCGAAACCCAATGCCGTTATCGCCGTCCTGTAACCTTTCCCGATCAGCTCCTGCTGGGCACCCGGATCACCCAACTGAGCGATGACCGCCTCAGCATGGAGTACGCGGTGTACAGTCAGGCGCAGCAGTGCATCACCACCTTAGGCAGTGCGACCGTGGTTTGCGTCGACACCCAAACCGGTCGTCCCAGCCCGCTGCCAATGCCACTGGCCTCGGCCCTCAAAGCCAGCCCAGCTTGTCGCTGCTAACGCTGAGCCGGCGGCGCTAGAGCTGAAACCGATCCAACTTCGCCCCCCTTTGCGGTCGCGTCCTGCTGGAGTTGCCCGGCGATCGTCAGCTGTTGTTGTACACAGCTGACTCGAACGATCGACGCCAGCACGCGCCGGCATCGCCATAAAGTTACTCATTTGCGAGTCCGCCGCCCGCCAAAAGCAGGCCAGACTGCCCAGCGCCGTCAGCCTGACCGAAAGCGATCCCAGCTTGTTATTGCGCTCCATCCCTCTGCCCTTTCATCCCGGTCGTTGTCGGCGAATGTCCAGCCACAGGGTCAAACACCCCCACGCCCGGTGCCGACAACGCCCTGCCCATGTCGCCGATCACGATTGCCTGGTTCGGCAGCCCGTTGCATACGTTTTTCGATGAATACGTATGCAGCACAGTGAAACAATCACGATCCTTTGACTGTTAACGACCAACGCCGCTCTCGGAGCGGCGTTGGTCAAACACAATCGGCATGGAAGACGGACTTAGAAGCCCAGCGGAATGCCAAAGCTGAAAAAGCCGATCAGCAGCAGCGACCAGGCCATCAGGAAGGCGGCCGAGTAAGGTGCCATCATGATGATCATCTCGCCGATGGTGAAGTCCGGCTTATATTTGCGCATAAAGGCCAAGATCACCCCGGCATACCCCATCATTGGCGTAATGATATTGGTGCATGAATCCGCCACCCGATAGGCCGCAGCAACCATGTCCGGTGTCATATCAGGATTCACCTGATACAGCATGGGGATGAAGATGGGGCCCAGCAGCATCCACTTGGACACCAAGCCGCCGACAAACAGGTTGATCAGCGCCGTAACCACCACAAAGCCGATGATCAGCGCCACCGGGAACGACTCGAGCCCCAACCCGCCCAAGAAGGTCGCACCCAGGTAGGTGATGTAGGTGCCCAGCTCAGAATGCTTGAGCAAGCCCAAAAAGTTGTAGCAGAAGAAGGTCAGCACCATGATGTAGCCTAGGCTGTTCATCTGCTTCACCATCGCCTGCACCACATCCGCCAGCTGAGTAAATTTGCCGGTACGGTAGCCAAAGGCCAGACCCACCATGGCAAACATTATGGCGATCAAGATAATGACATTATCTAGGTAGGGAGTGACCGTACGCCCGGCCTCATTGGTGTAGGGCGCCAGTGGGCCAGTCGCCAGAGCAAACAACAAACCCAGACTGACGAGAAAGGCGATCCCCGCCGCCTTCAGTCCCTGTCGCTCGACCGGCTTGAGCTGGAAGTCGGACAGATCGATCTCTTCCGGCAACTGATACTCCATCTTCTCCAGCCGCGGCTGAACAAAACGCCGGGTCACCCAACCGCCCACCACAACCAACATAAAGGTTGAGGCCAGAATGAAGTAGTAGTGCATGGTCGCGGGCGTTAACGCCTGCCCGGTGCTGCTCTCAAATGGCACGCCTTGCGCCTCGGCGAACGCCTGCGCATTGACCCCGATGATCACATCCACCGGCGTGGCGGGCAGCAGGTTGGCGCTGAATCCGGCCGAGACACCGGCAAACGCCGCCGCCATGCCGATCAGCGGATTCTTGCCCAGTCCGGCATAAAGCAGGCCCGCCAGGGGGATCAACACCAGATAGCCGGCGTCCGTCGCCATCGAGCTCATGATCCCTAAGAAGATCACCGCCGGCGCCATCATTCGCTCGCTCAGACGACTGCCCAGTCCCTTGATCACCGCCGTCAAGAAACCGGAATGTTCGGCGATCCCCACCCCCAGCATGACCACCAGGATCACGCCCAGCACGCCATTGCCATAGCCCAGCCAGTTGGCCAGAATGGCGTTATCAAACATCCAGCGAACGTTTTCCGCCGCCAGCATGTTGTTGATGGAATACTCGACCATGCCGCCATCTTTACCGAGCGTCTCAAAGGTGTGGCCGCCGATCAGGCCAGTGAGCACCATGGCGAAGGCCAACAGGAAAATAAAGATGATGACGGGATCGGGGATCTTCTTACCGATCGCTTCGATGCGATCCACCAGCGTCGACGGGGTTCGTTGGGTCTCACTGAGACTCATGAGCAAATTCCTTTTTTATCGTTATCGTTGGGCCACACAAGCTAACAGCACGGCTTAACACTGTAAATTACACAACCACTTGCGATCGGCACATCGACCGACGATGACACTGCCATAAACCGTTACAGCCATGCCGACGCGCTGTGCAACCACCTAATATTCAAAGAAATAGCTCCTTTAAAAGCCAAGCCATACACGATCCCCCCCCCGGCGCGGCGCGCGCTATTTTTGAAATAATGCACATTTTTCCGCTGCCCCCCTTTAAAACCGAGAGACGGGATCCCACATCCTTGTTGCGGGGGCCTGAATAGGATCCGCACATCAAACCCAGCCGGTGCTCACGATGAGGCCGGTGAATAAAACCTTTAGTTGCTCAATCGAGGACACACATTATGCGTACGTTAGATCTCACCCCACTGTACCGCTCCGCCATCGGTTTCGACCGCTTCGCCCAACTGATGGACGAAGCCAATCGCAATGAACAGCAAGGCTTTCCGCCCTACAACATCGAGTTGATGGAAGAAAACCAGTATCGCATCACCATGGCCGTGGCCGGGTTTGCCGAGGCCGACATCGATATCGAGGTAGAAGGCGACACCCTGCGGATCGAAGGCCGGGTTGAGCGCTCCGAGCAAAAACGCCAGTTCCTGCATCAAGGCATTGCCGAGCGCAGCTTTAAACGCCGCTTCCGCCTGGCGGATCACGTCAAGGTGCACAGCGCCGACTTGACCAATGGCTTACTGAGCATCGATCTCATCCGTGAGATCCCCGAAACGCTCAAGCCACGCAAGATCCAGATCGGCGGCGCTCAGGTGCTGCAAGCCAAGGCCAGCTGATCCATTAAGGCGCGCCCTGACACCCGGCGCGCCCTGACACCCGGCGCGCCTCAAACCGCCAACCGGAGATCCCTGCTTCGGTTGGCTCACGCAGCGCATGATGCCCCCGCAAACCGTACCACTTGCCCCTTTTTCTCCCTCCCTATTGTTATCCCCCAATAAATTAAAGATTTGCCGCGACAGGGGCGATCCCGATCACTATAATCGGCGCCAAAACTCCCTGGAGGATCTCCCATGTCTCAAGATCAGTTGAAAAAAGCCGCCGGTTGGGCCGCACTGGAGCACGTTGAAAAAAATACCATTGTCGGCGTTGGCACCGGCAGTACCGTCAACCACTTTATCGACGCGCTGGGCACCATCGCTGATCAGATCAAAGGGGCGGTTTCCAGCTCAGAGGCCTCCACCGAACGGCTCAAAGCCCTGGGCATTGAAGTCTTCGACATGAACAGCGTGACCGAGCTGTCGGTGTACGTCGATGGCGCGGATGAGATCAACCATCAGATGGAGATGATCAAAGGCGGCGGCGCCGCCCTGACCCGCGAGAAGATCGTCGCCTCCATCGCCAAAACCTTCGTCTGCATCGCCGATGGCAGCAAGTTGGTCGACGTCATGGGCACCTTTCCGCTGCCGGTTGAGGTTATTCCAATGGCCCGCGCCGCTGTGGCCCGGGAGATCGTCAAGCTGGGCGGCGATCCTATCTACCGCGAAGGCTGCATCACCGACAACGGCTGCCAGATCCTCGACGTGCATAACCTGAAGATCACCGAGGCGAAGGCCCTAGAGCAGGCCCTCAATAACATCCCAGGCGTTGTCACCAACGGCCTATTTGCCCAACGCGGCGCCGATGTCCTGATCCTCGGTAAGCCCGACGGCGTCGAGACCCTGACGCTGTAACGGTATGGCGGTCAAAGTCGCCGCCCTCCCCCACAAGCCCAATTGGGTGGCATACTTAACAAGGCGAAGTGAACCAACACTTCGCCTTGTTCGTAATGGAACTAGCCCTTAACGCACGGAGCCTCTTATGACACGTATGCAATGGTTGGCGACCAGCCTGATCTTTGCCAGCACCACCACCCTCGCGGCTTGCCCGGACTGGCTCGACACCGAAAAACGCCGACTGCACAGCAAGGAGCAGGTCGATCTCTGTGCCCTTACCGACGGCAAACCCGTCCTTATCGTCAATACCGCCAGCCATTGCGGCTTCACCGACCAGTTCAAACAGCTAGAGGCGCTGCACCAATCCTATGGTGACAAAGGCCTGGTGGTGCTGGGCTTTCCCTCTGACGACTTTTTCCAGGAATCCGACGACGAGGCGGAAACCGCCGACGTCTGCTACGTCAATTACGGCGTCACCTTCACCATGCTCAGTACCACGTCGGTGCGCGGCAGCAAGGCCGATCCCATCTTTGCTGAGCTGGCCCGCCAGGGGGGATCGCCCAAATGGAATTTCTATAAATATCTGGTCGATGCCGACGGCACCCTGGTCGACTACTGGTCGCCTCGCACTCAGCCTGACGACGCCAAAGTCCTCCAGGCCATTGAGCAACTGCTGAAGTAAACTCGACTCAGATCCACACGGCCCTTGTCGGGCCGTTTTTTTTGGCGTAAGTTCTGATTAAAGAGTGACCGACTAATCAGTCGGTTTCAGATCTCCCCGTCAATCACGTGCCGCCTATTGGAGCCATTATGGATCAGAGCCCATCCCCTACCGTCGATCATCACCCTATCGATGACGATCTCCAATCCCTTCTGGAAAGCCAGCGCAAGGCGTTTCAGGCGCACCCTTATCCGACTCTGGAAGAGCGCCAGAACAAACTGGAGCGTCTGCACAAAGGGCTGATCACCCATAAAGACGCACTGGCCAGAGCCCTTAGCGAAGATTTTGGTCACCGCAGCGAATTTGATTCCATTATGGCGGATATCCTTCCCAGCCTGAATCAGCTCAAATACACCAAGAGTAAGCTGAAGAAGTGGCTCAAGCCCACCGCCCGCCATGCTGGCATGATGGTCGCGCCAGCCAAGGTAAAGGTGCACTACCAGCCTCTGGGCGTGGTCGGCATCATCGTCCCCTGGAACTTCCCGGTGTTTATGACCCTCTCGCCGCTGATCACCGTGCTGGCGGCGGGCAACCGAGCGATGATCAAACTGTCAGAATTTACTCCCGCCACCAACGGCGTACTCAAAACTCTGCTGGCCGAACAGTTTGACGATACCGAAGTGGCGGTGATCGAGGGAGAAGCCCAGCGCTCAGCCGCCTTCAGCGCACTGCCGTTTGATCATCTGTTCTTTACCGGCTCTACCACAGTCGGCCGCCATGTGATGCGCGCCGCCGCCGATAATCTGGTGCCGGTGACGCTGGAGTTGGGGGGCAAATCGCCGGTACTGATCGCCGATGACATGGGGATCGACGACGCCATCAAGCGGATCTTCTTTGGCAAAAGCCTTAATGCCGGGCAGATCTGCGTTGCCCCCGACTACATCCTGCTGCCCGAAGGCAAACAAGACGCCTTCATCGACGCCTATCGCCGCTACTTCCAAACGTGCTACCCCGCAGGACTCGCCAGTCAAGACTACACATCGGTGATCAACCCCCGCCAGTATCAGCGCCTGATAGACACCCTGGCCGAGGCCACTGCGGCCGGCGCCCAAGCGCATCCCGTATGCGATCACCCAAGAGACGATGCCAACCACAGATTGGCCCCACACCTGTTGACCGGCGTCACTGACACCATGCGGATCATGCAGGAGGAGATCTTCGGCCCGCTGCTGCCGGTGATCACCTACACCGACATCAACGACGCCATCGCCCAGATCCAGGCCCGCCCACGCCCCTTGGCGTTGTATCTGATGAGCTTCAATGCCGAACTGCAACAGCAAGTGATCCAGCAGACTCATGCCGGCGGTGTGGCCATCAACGAGACCCTGATGCACGTTGCTGCAGACGATGCCCCCTTTGGCGGGATCGGTCCTTCCGGTATGGGCCATTACCATGGCTTTGAAGGCTTCCAAACCTTCTCCAAAGCCAAGACCGTGCTTACTCAGGGCCGATTCGCCAGCGGGGCGTTGGCCCATCCCCCCTATAACCGCTTTATCCATAAAATGATGCTCAAGCTGCTGGTACGCTAGGTCGGACACCAGCCATGACAAGTCAGACAATGACAGCAGATCCTGGGCTCGGAAAAAACCGGCCCAGCAAGAAGCAGCAGATCCTGGATGCGGCGCTGAACCTCTTTGTCCAGCAGGGGATCGAGGCGACCGCCACCGCGCAGATCGCCAAGCGCGCCGGCGTCGCCACCGGCACCCTGTTTCATCACTTCGCCAGTAAAGAGGCGTTGATCCAGGCGCTCTACTGGCAGATCAAGCAGCAACTGGCCGACGCCGCGTTGGCGGCTGAGCCGAGCAAGGAAGAGGACGATCTCAAGCGCCAGGCACGACACTACTGGGACTGCGCACTGGGGTGGGCACTGGCCCACCCCGATGCACTCAAATTCATCGGCCAGCTCTACCACAGTCCAGCCCGGGATGAGCACCTGGAGCAGCAAGCGATGACGCAGCTCTTGCACTTTGTGCCAAGGATGCTTGAGCAAGGCAGTGCCCTAGGCTTGCTGCGATCTGCACCGATGGATCTCACCTTGGCCCTCTGCCACAGCCATTTTCTCGCCAGCGCGCATTACTTTATCCTTCATCCGCAAAAAGCCACGCAAAGCACTTACCTGGACAGCGCCTTCGAACACCTCTGGAATGGGCTTCTACACTTCCCTCTACATGAAGAACTAGTTCTTTCGCACTAGCGCCCCCTTGGAAACTGTCCATTTGGGGGATAGGCGTTAGATACCGTGCGAAATTACCTTATAACTCCGTCACTTAAACTAACGGCGTGCGAAGTATGCAACCGAGCGTTCGACATCGTCACAGACAACCCAAAGGCTGGATCGGCGCAGCCCGCCTGATCGCCGTTTTGCTGTGCGCCCTGCTTAGCGGCCCGGCTTACAGTGACGACATTGAGCTCGATGGGATCCTAGTCGATCGGACTCTGACCCGTTTCGGTAAAGACTTTATCTACTACTACGCCAGCTATTGGCGTGATCTGCCCGGTACCACCGGCTTTAACGTCACCGTATTCGAAACCGTTTATCCCCAGGCCGGAACCCGGCTGTGGATAGAGGTGAACAACACCAAAGTTTTTGAAACCTATTTCGGCCGCCGCTACAACGACGTCAAAGAACGGGCCGATCAAGCCATGTTGCGCACCATCGACCACGTGGCCCAAGTCAAAGCCAACATCATGCTCGGCACTCAGGAAGAAGTGTGGTAACCCCAACAGTAAGAGAAGGGAGTTCTCTATGTTTACGCCCCGCACCAACAAGTTCATCTTGATGATCAGTGCACTTTGCTGTGCTGGTACCGTCAGCGCATCGCAATTGGTCTACCAACCCATCAACCCAAGCTTTGGTGGAAACCCGTTAAACGGCAGCTTTTTATTGGGTAAAGCTCAGGCACAAAACGACCACGAAGCGGAGCGCACCGAAACCAGCTTTGTCGAACGCTTTCAGGATTCACTGGAACGGAACCTGCTTTACAGCCTTACTCGGCAGATCTCCAATGGCGATTTTGCCGCTGGCCTCTACAACACCGGCGATTTCATCGTTGAAGTGTTTGATGACGACCCACTGAACATCGTGGTGCACATCACCGATATCGCCACCGGCGAAGTCACCATCATCACCATGCCAAGGCTGGAGGGGTAAGATGAGGTCGCTGTTTACACTGTTTTTGATCGTCTCACTAGCCGGTTGCGGCATGATCCCCAAACCACAGTTTGGCCGGGATGCGGAGATCGACCCCCTAACCGAGCTGATGGAAGAGTTTCATGAGCAATCCAAACCCGCCTTCCCCATTCCCGTGGCGGTCTACGCCTTTCGCGATCAGACCGGACAATACAAGCCCCAGGCCAACGTCAGCTCCTTCTCCACCGCCGTCACGCAGGGCGCGACCGCCATGCTGACCCAAACCCTGATGGACACGGGCTGGTTTACTCCGGTGGAGCGGGAAGGCCTGCAAAACCTGCTGACCGAGCGAAAAATCAATCGCCAGGGCAAGGGCAAAGACGCCGAGGCGCTGCCGACCCTGACCGACGCCCGGCTGCTGTTTGAGGGCGGCATCGTCGCCTACGACACCGACGTGTCCACCGGTGGTATTGGCCTGGAATACTATGGCATTGGGGCGTCGGAGCTGTATCGCAAAGATCAGATCACCCTCTATCTGCGCGCCGTAGACGTCCATACAGGCAAGATCCTGCTGTCAGTGTCGGCCACCAAGCACATCTTCTCGCAAGAACTGCGCGCCGGATTTTTCCGTTACTTAAGCCTGAACCGTCTGGCAGAGGCTGAAATGGGCTACACCACCAATGAGCCGGTTCAGCTGTGCGTCAAACAAGCGTTGGAAACCGCCGTGATAGAGATCATCAATCGCGGCGTCGACAAGGGCTTCTGGACCGCCGCAGACAGCTAAACCCCCGGTTTTTCCAAAGCGTCACATACAAAGTACAACGCAAACGCAGCCCATCGGCTGCGTTTTTGTTTTATGTTGCCGTCAATGTATCGGACTAGCCCATAAAGCCAGGCGCTACCCCAAAAGAACTAGCCCCACCTCCCCCGCCCACTCCCTATTTGAATGCAGCTCAACCATTTCAACGACTTAGCGTTTTTAAAGCCTTTTCAAAACCCCTCAGAGAGGCGATATGGCCCCCGCCGCGCCTCCGCCAACATAGGGGCAACTCAAGGACGAGAGCCACTGATGAAACGGATTGTCGCCACGTCGGCCCTGCTGCTGAGCTCCTACGCAGCCTCTGCTGACCCACACACATTGCTATTGCAGAACCTGCTTGAACGCACCGGGCTGCCCGCGCTGCTGGAAGCGGAAGGCAATGCCGTGGCACTGGCGCAATCCGGACAGGGACACCTCGCCCAGCTGAATCAAAGCGAAGGCACACAAAATCGCATTGCCCTTGCGCAAGAGGGCAGCGTCCAAACCGCACAGATCAGCCAACAAGGCGATGCCAATACCGTTCATCTGGTGCAGGGCATGTCGCCCCACAGCAGCCAAAACCACGCCACCATCAGCCAAAGCGGCAGTGACAACCGCGTCCTGGCCACCCAGCTCGGTGGCAACAACGTATTGAGCATTGACCAACACGGGACCGGCAATGAAGCCCACATCCTGCAACCGGGCTACGGCAGCGATGTCCAAATCATCCAGAACGGCAGTTACAACCACACCGATGTCGTCAGCTTCGGCCAAACCCCCATCTCCATTGAACAGATAGGGGATCACATGCAGTCCTGGACCATGCGCTTTTAGTAAGAGAAACGATTCAAATTGTGTTGCAAGCCCAGCGTTTGCGGCACAGACAACCACCGCCGGTCATATTGCCGGTAAAACTCGGCCAGCTACTGCGGCCACTATGGAGAGAGAATGATGAAAAAGGAAATCAAACTGTCACTGGTCGCCGCCGCTCTGATGAGCACCGGCTTTGGTGTTCAAGCTGCAGAGATCGTTGCCAATTCAACCGGTGACAACAACGTCGTGAAGGCCACTCAAACGGCCCCGGCATCGAATGGCACCACCATGAACATTGAAGTGGTTGCCAATGGTGCCGAAGTCACCGCAACGCAAACCACGACCAGCGGCATCAACACCATGGACATCGATGTCCTGCGTCCACTCATGAATGGTGAGCCACAAGACAACCACCCTGGCGATCACACTGTCAACGCGACCCAAACCGGTGGCGACAACGGCCTGACCATCAGTGCATCCGGCAACCACAGCCTCATCAATGCCGAACAGGATGGTCTCGACAACACCGCGTTTATCTACAACGACCGTGGCAACGCCTACAAGGTAGGCGCCAACCACAACAACGTTGATTTGAGTCAAGTCGGCGATAATAACTACGCCAGCATCGACAACGACGGCTCCGACAACCTTGGCGATCCCGACAGCGACACCCTTGTGGGCTTGGGCATCAACCAGCTGGGTAACGACAACTACGCCACCATCACCAACGGAGGCTGGAACGAGCACAACACCCTGACCATCGACCAAAGCGGCGATTTCCATAAAGCAGAGATCGACAACCGTTTCAACGAGTCCAATAACACGTTATCTATCTCCCAGCGAGGCGGTAGCGCGGAATCCCAGTGGGGCAACGAAGCCACCATCATCAATGGCCGAGGTTACGACTGCTGCGGTATCACCTACGATGCCAGCAACAACACCATCAGTATCGATCAGACCGGCGATAACTTTGCCAGCGTGACCAATGAGCATGCCGGTGGCAATACCATCCTGGTCACCCAAGACGGTATGAACAGCGCGAATGTCGTCACCGATACCCTGAGCAGCAGTCACGTCACCGTTGATCAAAAGGTTGGCGGCGAAGGCGATGCCATGAACACCATCGACCTGTTGGTTGGCGGCGACGGTCTGAGCATGGCAAGCCTGATGCAAGATGGCAGCGGTAACCAGATCGGCGGTTCCGATGCCCGTGCGACCGCCTATGACGGTGATTTCGCTGGTGGTGACTTTGTACTTAACGCAGACAACAGTGACTTTGATGCGGCTCAATATGGCGACGACAACGTGATTGTCGGCTCAGTCAATGGCAGCGGTCATAACATCGACATCACTCAGGACAGCACCCTCGCCGCAGAAGGCAACTTTGCCTACTTCAATATTAGTGGCACTGGCCATACCGCCAACATCAGCCAAACCGGCTCGGCCAACCAAGCCTTCATCACACAGCAGTAATGACAACAAGGCCTCTGACGATGGACGCCAGAGGCCTGATTTGGTGCATGTAAAAAGGATTGAACAATGAAACCCAATTTTCGCTACTCCGCCCTAGCCCTGGCTCTGAGCATGACCGGCTTTAGCGCTGTCGCTGGCAACTCAGCCACAGTAAATGACCAAGGTACCGGCAACACCCTGACCATCAACCAAACCGGTAACAATACTGCCGAGATCCTGGCCCACGCCGACAGCTCAGGCAACACCATCACCTATAACCAAGATGGTGATATGAACCAAGTGGTGGCTGAGATCTATCAAGGTGACAATAACGACGTTCTGGTGGATCAGACCGGCGATGAAAACGTTGTTGAACTGGAAGTGACCGACGCCAGCGACGTCGGCAACTCTGTGGTATTAACCCAGGTTGGCGAGGAAGGTGCGACCGCAGCAGCGCAAGACAACCAGCAGATGGTCGTCGATGTCGATGGCGCCAATAACGTCATCAATGCACTGCAACAAGCCGGCGATGGCACCAATGACGGCGGCAGCCGCAATGGCGCTGGCATCGTTGGTAACCGTCTCTCCATCACCGTCGATGGCGACGGTAGCACGGTGGCCGATGTCAAACAGAGCGGTGACGGTAACAACCTGCTCATTGACAGCGAAGGGGATGATAATGCCATTGCAGCCGATCAGATCGGCGACAACAACGTGGCTGAAATTCAAAACAACGGCGGCCGGCGCTCTCAGGCTGACGACAACCACGTTGCAGTGATGCAAACCGGCAACGACAACTACGCCCGCATCACTAACGACGACGGAAGTGATGATAATGGCGATACCAGTACCCGCACAGGCGGCTTTACCATCACGCAAAACGGCGACCACAACTTCGCCAGCATCGACAATGGCGCGCTGGCTGAAGAAAACAACATCAGCATCCTGCAGAGCAATGGGATGGGCAACAGTGCCGTGGTGAATAATGGCTGGGGCGGCGACGCCAACACCATTGACGTCAAGCAGCTGGACGGCAGCTCAAACCAAGCGACAGTGAACAACACTGGCAGCAGTGGCGATCGCAACAGCTTCACCATTTTGCAAAAAAATGGCGATGGCAACATCGCCCGCATCGCCAACAACGGTGGCGATGACAACAAGGACGTCGGCTTTGCCATCACCCAGGACGGGGCAAGCAACCAAGCTTACCTGACACAGGAAGATGGCACCGACTTTAACGACGTTTCTGCTTACCAGCAGGGTGACAGCAACCAGGCCACCATCAACCTGGATGGCCAAAAACCCGCTTGGTACAACGACAATACCTACGTTGACTTCTCTGTATCCCAGATGGGGAACGGCAACATCGCCACCGTCGATGGCAATGGTGTCAACAACACGACGGTCATGGTCGATCAGTACGACAACGACAATAAAGCCAACTTGGTGCTCAATGGCGTGACCAACAGCACCATCACCACTGAGCAGAAAGGTGCAGCCGATGCCGATCAGGGCATGAACAGCATCGATCTCTTGGTCAGTGGCGACAATGCCTACGCCATGCTGACGCAAACCGGTTTCGATAACACCATCGGCGGAGAGTTGGATGGCTCCGGCGCGTTTGAGATGAATGGCAATGACTTGAGCCTGACTGTGACGCAAACCGGTGACATGAACGCCGTCGCCGGTTCACAGTCTGGCACCGGTTTTTCGGCCACCGTCACACAGTTGGGCAATGGCAACCTGACCACCATCAATCAGGGCATGTAATACCCGGATAAATGGCCACAAAAAAGGGCGTCGCTTTTGCGACGCCCTTTCTGTTTGTCTCATAGCCGTTTTATGGTTAGGCCGTCATCCCCAGCTTGCCAATCATCTCCACCCGATTACGGGTCTCGGTTTTGCGAAATATCGAGGCCAGGTGTGCTTTGACGGTGTACTCACTGATAAACAGCCGAGCGGCGATCTCCTTGTTGCGCGCCCCTTCGGCGACCAAGCGGGCCACACTCTGCTCCCGACTGGTGAGACGTTCCGTACTGGCATCCGTTTCCACGCGATGCTGCTGAAACAGCAACTGCTCAATGGTCTGCTCCAAGGTACTACGCGAGTACCATAGCTCGCCCATTAAGATAGCTCGAACGGCAACCAGCATGTTGTCAACCCGGGCGTTGTTAAAGATCAACCCGCGGATCCCGAGCTTCAGGGCATAGACCGGATCCGTCACTTTTTCCGACACATCAATCAGTATCAGGTTACGCATTGGCAACTTCCGCTCCAACCACACCGGGATCCCACGACTGGTCAAGTTTTCGTTGGATACTGAAACCAAGATCAGCACCTTAGGGTCATTGAGCAACACCGATTCAACGTCACAAAAACGACGGTATAACTTCATTTGATAGCCCATCGGGGTGCACAACAGCTGCAGCGGTGACGGCGTATCATCATTGCGCACAAAGCAAAGGGTTTGGAACGGATTACCCATGAGTGGCCTCCACAAAAAACCTTACACTAACAAATTATTAACACAGGCAAGTGCATTTCAGCAAGACGTCTCAATAGACTGTTAATTAACAACAAGCTTCTAAAAGACTAGGGAAGGCAGAGTTTCGATTGGCATTCACCCAACAAAACTGTTAGGTCTGCCTTCACCTTTTGATGGTAACCGTTCACTAGGTGTGAATAGACCCCACTTTCCTAGACACCCTGCGCGGGCCCAACAGCCCCAATATCAAACGCTGGCCTTTGCACAGCTTTGGCAAGGCTTAACCGCACGCTAGTGCCGCAGTCATTGTCGCGTCTCACCGCTTCCTCTAGTGGCATCATTCCCATTGCGAATACAAGGATTTGGCGTTCGAATAGACGCCAGAAATTGTCCCCTTTCTTGGCCCATTATCGGGTATTCTGGGTGGCTCTTTAGGGATCTGAGAACGGAAGTCCATGAACCAATTATCGCTGCATAAAGATAAGATCAACGTCCTGCTGCTGGAAGGGGTTCACCCCCGCGCGCAGGAAGTCTTCACCAACGCGGGCTACCGCAATGTCGAAGTGTTGAATGGCTCGTTGTCCCAGTCCGAACTGAAGGAAAAGATGCGCAATGTGCACTTTGTCGGCATTCGCTCCCGCACCCAACTGACCGCCGAAGTGCTGAGCAGCGCCGAAAAGTTAGCGGCGATCGGCTGCTTCTGTATCGGCACCAATCAGGTCGATCTGGGCACGGCCGAGCTGGCTGGCGTGCCGGTGTTTAATGCCCCATTCTCCAACACGCGCTCCGTGGCTGAGCTGGTGCTGGGCGAGATCCTGTTGCTGCTGCGCGGCATTCCCGAGAAGAATGCGCTGGCCCACCGCGGCGTCTGGAAGAAATCCGCCGCGGCCAGCTTTGAAGCCCGCGGTAAGGTACTGGGCATCGTCGGCTACGGCCACATCGGCACCCAATTGGGCGTGCTCGCCGAAGGGCTGGGGATGCGCGTGAAGTTCTACGACATCGAAAACAAGCTGCCGCTGGGCAATGCCGAGCAGGTGTCGACCCTGGATGCGTTGCTGGGCCAATCCGACGTCATCAGCCTGCATGTGCCGGAAACCGACGCTACCAAGAACATGCTGTCCGGACCACAGCTGTCTGCCATGCGCGACGGCAGCATCCTGATCAACGCCTCGCGCGGCACCGTGGTCGATATCGACGCCTTATGTCAGGTGCTGCAAAATGGAAAATTGGCCGGTGCTGCCGTCGATGTTTTCCCCACCGAGCCCAAATCCAACAGTGAGGAGTTCACCAGCCCACTGCGCGAATTCGACAACGTGTTGCTGACTCCGCACGTCGGCGGCTCAACCCAGGAAGCGCAGGAGAACATCGGCCTGGAGGTCGCCTCCAAGTTGGTGAAATACTCCGACAACGGCTCCACCCTGTCGGCGGTCAACTTCCCAGAGGTCTCCCTGCCACTGCATACCCACTGTACCCGCTTGCTGCACGTTCACCGCAACGTGCCCGGCGTGCTGAATCAGATCAACCAAGCGTTCGCCGCCAAGGGGATCAACATCAGCGGTCAGTACCTGCAAACCACGGCTGAGATCGGCTATGTGGTGATGGACGTTGAAACCCACCACGCCGAAGAGGCTTTGATCGAGATGAAGCAGATCGACGGCACCATTCGCGCGCGGATGCTGCACGGCTAAACTTGGATCAGCCGGATCAAAAACGCTCTAAACCTGACGGTTTAGAGCGTTTTTTGCATTGGCCGAACCGACCATCACGCCGTTAGAATTTGTAACCGACGGAGAGCATGTAGACCCAAGGATCGATGTCGGTCTTGATCGTCACAGGAACAGAACCTCCAATACCATTCGGTGTGTAATCGAAATTCACATCGGTGCCGATATCGATATACCAGACTGAAGCGTTGAGCAGCCAAGTGTCATTCAATTGGTAGTCCAAGCCCGCCTGAGCCGCCCAACCAACCGAAGTATCCAGATCCAAATTACTCAGTCGCCCGTCAACATCATTCGTAATTTTTTCATCAAAGAAGATCGTCACGTTCAAACCCGCGCCGATATAGGGACGCAGCTGACTGCCGCTGTCACCAAAATAATATTGCGCCATTAAGGTTGGTGGCAGGTGCTTCACCTTGGCGATTTCAATATCAGCCACGCTAACATCGTGACTGAACGGCGTTGCTGCCAACAATTCAATGCCAATATTGTCGGTCGCCATATAGGTGAAATTCAGGCCCAGTTGCGTGTTATTTCCTACACTAAATTGTCCCAGATCATCGAGATCCGGCGTGACAACATTTTGAGAACTTTCATCCGGCGCAACGGTGGCCGAGCCGGCCCGAACTATGATGTCACCGGCTTGGTGGGCAAGCGCAGGAAGGGCACACGCTGCCAACAGGGCAGCAGACAACAGACGCAGTTTCATTCATCACTCCTTGAGAACAACGTGCCGCTCAATCTGCGGCAGCTAAGAATTGCCCTCACCCTATAGCAAGCCCCGATAGAATATTTGATCGAGGGCAAGTTTCTTGTCAAAGCGTGATCTTTCAACGGGGTTAAATGAGCAAGATCAATCTTTTCGAATGGTTTTCGCTGAGATCGCACAACGCTACCTGCGCCGGATCTCATCATCAGCTCCCGCTCAGATGCGATATCCTTAGGGCTCAACAGGATGGAGAGTTTCATGATTCACGCGGATCTACACGGATTGACCCTATCCCGGTTCATCGCTGGTTACTGGCGCCTGCTTGACTGGCAAATGAGCCCTCAGCAGCGCCTGCGGTTTTTGCAGCAGCATCTTGAGCTGGGGATCAGCAGCTGCGATCACGCCGATATCTATGGCGATTACCAATGTGAGGCTGCGTTTGGTGAAGCCTTGCGGCTCAAACCGGCCCTGAGGCAACAACTTCAGCTGATCAGTAAATGTGGGATCTGCCTGCCCGGCCGCAAAGGCTATGAACTGCCGCACTACAACACCGGCGCGGGTCATATCCTGCACCAAGCCGAGCGTAGCCTGAACAAGCTCAACACCGACTATCTCGATCTGCTGCTGATCCACCGGCCCGATCCCTTAATGGACGCCGATGAGGTTGCACAGGCGCTTGAGCAGTTGCACCGGGATGGTAAGGTCCGTTATTTCGGCGTCTCCAACTTTACCCCGTCGCAGTTCGATCTGCTGCAATCACGCCTATCCCTCCCCCTGATCACCAACCAGATCGAGATCTCGCCGCTGCGCATGGCGCCACTGCACGATGGCACCTTAGATCACCTGCAGCAGCAGCGGATCCGGCCGATGGCCTGGTCCTGTCTCGGTGGCGGTCGCTTGTTCAGTCCTGAGGATCCACAGGCCCGCAGCATCCGCATGGAGTTGCAGCACATCGCCGAAGAGATCGGAGCGGTAGGGATCGATCAGGTGCTGTATGCCTGGCTGCTGGCGCTGCCGAGTCAACCCTTGCCGATCTTGGGCAGCGGCAAGATAGAGCGGCTGCAACAGGCCTTGGGCGCACAGCAACTGGTGTTAACCCGAGAGCAGTGGTTTCGGATCTGGGTCGCGGCCACCGGTCACAACGTTCCCTAGCCCAACCAATACTCGGGCTCTGCCGGTTATTTTTCGGTCTCAGCCTTCAGCCCCGAAGCCACGCCGCATCCGATCGGCACACATAAGAAAAACGGGCGCCCCATGGGACGCCCGTTTCTGTTTGTCTGTAACGCGCTAGCGCGCCGCTTCCACCAATACCGTGGCGGTCAGCGCCCCATTGTTGATCACCGGGAACTGGCGCTGGGTATGCAAAATGGTTTGGCCCTGCACCCGGACCGACGCCCACACCACATAATTGGCGCGCTTATCGATCTGGTCCTTGGGGATCGCGAAAAAGAACGGCACCGGCAATTTACCGACTTCGTAATCTTTCTGATCCAGCACCATGCCCGGCTTATCGGCGTCGATCACCGCCACCATAATGCTGGAATTCGCCGGCAGCAGGGTCGCTTCCTTAAACGTCACCACGCCACTGAGACGAACCACATCCTCTTTCGACTCGTCCACCGTCACACAGGCGGTCAACAATAATGACAATAACGCAGCGGCAAACGCCCTAAACATAGGTTCGATCCTTCATTCTCTTTGCCGCCTGTTATAGCAACTGCCCCGCGCCAGAACAAGTCCGGCCCACTTAGCCCGCGGTCGCAGTCTCACCTTTCCAGTTCAAAGTGGCCAGGTATGCCTTGGTGTCACCGATGATCTCTTTGCGCAGCAGCAACAGCGCGATCAGGTTCGGCACTGCCATCAGGCCATTCACCACATCCGCCAGCAGCCAGATCATATCCAGTTGCAGCAAGCCGCCGACGGCCACCAAGGATACGAAGACCCAACGGTAAGGAGTGCGTCCGCGCTCACCCGCCAAAAACAACACTGCGCGCTCACCGTAATAACACCAACCCAAAATGGTGGTAAAGGCGAAGAACAGCAGGGCAACGGTCACCACCTTTTCACCGATGAAGGCGGACAGACCCGTCGCAAACGCCGAGGAGGTCATGGCCGCGCCAGCAAACTCACTTTGCCAAGCGCCGGTCATCACCAGCGCCAAACCGGTCAGAGTACAGATGATCAGAGTGTCAAACAGCGGACCGGTCATGGATACCAGCCCCTGCTCCACCGGTGATTTGGTCTTGGCCGCAGCGGCAGCCATCGGCGCGCTGCCCAAACCGGCTTCGTTGGAGAACACCCCGCGGGCAATACCCATCTGAATGGCGTACATCACGGTCGCACCGGCAAAACCACCACCGGCGGCGACCGGATTGAAGGCACTTTCGAAGATCAAAGCAAAGGCCGCAGGCACAGCCGACGCGTTCAAACCCACCAAGGTCAGACAGGCCAGGACGTAGCCAATCGCCATGGTCGGTACCAAGGCACTGGCCACCTTGGCGATGCGTTTCACCCCCCCGATGATCACCGCACCGACCAGCAGAGTCAGGATAACCATGGTGGCTTCACGAGGCACAGAGAAGGCGATATTGGCGCCATCAACAATGGCATTGACCTGGGGGAAGGTACCGATCCCAAAGAAGGCCACCATCAGCGCAAACACGGCAAAGATCTTCGCCAGCCACATGTGGCCAGTCCCTTTGGCGATGTAGTACATCGGCCCACCGACCTTCTCGCCACGATCATCGGTTTCCCGATATTTCACCGCCAACATACACTCGGCGTACTTGGTGGCCATGCCAAACAGGCCCGCCATCCACATCCAGAACAGCGCTCCGGGGCCGCCCAGCTTCACCGCCGTCGCCACACCGACGATGTTACCGGTACCGATGGTGGCCGCCAAAGCGGTACACAGAGCCGCAAAGCGACTGACGTCACCCTGTTCATCGTCTTTGCGGAACATCAATTTCAACGCGAGAGGCAGCTTCATAAACTGCATAAAGCCAAGCTGAACAGTAAAGTAGATCCCGGTGCCGACCAGGAGAATAAGGACGGGAGGTCCCCAGACCCAACTGCTTAAGGTATGTAGAATGGATTCGATGGCTTGCATGTCAGTTTTCCTCTTGTGCGACAGCATAAACAGCAAAAGAGGAGAAACCATGATGGACCGGGCGCGAGATGGCGGCGTGCCTTCCCACTGCCCGCAGTAAAGCAGCAGTGCGATCAACAAGTCAAAGCGATGGGATCCATCCTATGGCTTGTCTTAACACCTCTGTCCTTTGTGCCTGAGCGTTTCACCCTTTCCCCTATGGGGAAAAGGGCTTGCGCCTTCGGCGTCCAAATCAATGGAACTCTCCAGAGGCTCGTCCAGTACCAGTCCTCGTCGGTCAAAACCGACACCTGAAAGATTTACTTCTTCGGCGGGCGTGCTGTGCGATCAGCGTGCCACTCTCCTGATACCTTCATCCGAGTTTCCCAAGCTTGCGCCGGGGAGCAGGCACTTTAGCAAACTGAGCCGACGGCGCTAGCGGTTAAGCACGATCCCGATCACACTTGCCCAAAGGACTCAGCGCCGAGATAACTTCGAGCGATGATCCTATCGGCGACAGGCACACCGCTGATGAGGACAAATCGGCCCTAGCAAAAAGGCCACCCAAGTGGTGGCCTCCTCATCAACGGCGTCGCATCAAATACAGCCAACGCTCGCACCGTCTATTCGCTGTAACGGCTATTGGCCACGATAGCGGATCAAGCCTTCCTGCTGGGCACTGGCGACCAAATTTCCTTGCTGATCAAAGAACTGACCCCGCACTAGGCCACGGGCATTGACCGTGGTTGGACAATCGATCTCAAACAGCAGCCAATCATCAAACCGGAACGGACGGTGATACCACATGGCATGATCGATGGTCGCCAACTTCAGCCCCGGCGTAAACGGCGTCAACCCGTGGGGTTTGCACGCCGTCGCAAGGAAATTAAAGTCCGAGGCGTAGGCCATCAGATAACGATGGATCTGCGGATCATCCGGCAGTGGCCCGTTCGCCCGCATCCACACCTGACGCACCGATGAGCGATCCTTGCCGATCTGGGTCGGATCCTCAGCCACCCGGATCTCGATCGCCAGGTTCTCCAAATATTGGCTAACCAGACTCGGCGGCAGCTTGTCGCGCATCAGCTCAACCAGCTCATGCTGGCTCATGTAGTCCATCGGCGGCTGAGTGGTGGGCATGGCCACCTGATGCTCAAAGCCCGACTCCGGGGCTTGAAATGAGGCGGTCATAAAGAAGATGGGCCGGCCATGCTGGATCGCACTGACCCGGCGGGCACTGAAGCTGCCGCCGTCACGTAGGTTTTCCACGTCGTAGATCACCGGCAAAGAGAGATCGCCGGCGCGCAAGAAATAGGAGTGGAACGAATGCACATCACGCTCAGCCGGCACGGTCGCCTGTGCCGCCGACAGGGCCTGTCCCAATACTTGGCCGCCAAACAGGTGGCCAAATCCCAGATCCTGGCTTTCGCCCCGATACAGATCATCATCCAGACGCTCTAAGGCCAAGAGATTGACCAGGCGCTGCAACACTTCAGACATGCGAATGCTTCCCAAAAACCGCGAGATAGGGAGCATACGCTACCTGTGACGGCAGGGAATTTCCAGACTTTAGGCCCGCTGCTTGATTAACCAACGAATGATCATCCCCAAGCGCTCCTTAAAATGCTCGTAGTGACGCACTTTCGGCATGAGTTTAAGCCGCGACCATTCCTGTATAAAACGTTCGGGGCGCTGTTGTGACAACGGCAGGAAGATCCCATCCGTTTCCAGCAATGCCCCCAAGGAGTAATGCCCGCCGCCAGCCACCACCATCTCACCATTGGGCGCCTTACTGGACATCAACCATAAGACGGCGGGCACGATCAGATCCGGCGTCATCTCATCGGCCCCCTCCGGCAGACTCACCTGCCGCGTCAACCGGCTATAACAGGAGGGGCAGATCATATTGATGTGGATCCCATCCTCCTGACTGGTACGCGATAAACTGAGCGCCAGACCAATATTGGCAAGGTTGGCGCAGGTGTAACCGGTCAGGCGTTCATCGCCATACATCGCAGAGATCGATCCCGTCACCAGGATCCGGCCAAACTGCTGCGCCTTCATCTGCGGCCAGACCGCTTGCACCGCCTCTAGGGTGGAGTAATGCACACTCTCCATCTGTATGCGGTACTGCTCCGACGAACTGCCGATCCCATTTTGCGCCAACAAGGTGCCGGCATTGCAGATCAGGCCGTCGATGCGGCCAAAGCGAGCCACCGTATCGGCCACCAGCCAATCCAACTGCTGCCTATCCCGCGCATCCAGACAATGCCCCACCGCCTGATAGCCCATATCCCCGATCAGATCGACGACATCATCGACATAGACTGAATCCTGGCCCTGTCCCTGAATATCACAGCCCAGATCCACCGCAACCACCGTGGCGCCTCGTGAAGCCAATGCCAGACTGTAGGCACGTCCAAGCCCTCGACCGGCACCGGTTACGATCACCACCTTACCTTCGAAATTGAGCATGGTTACCTCCACCAAGATTGTTTAATGCTTGTTACCTTGACGCAAAGAAACAAAAAAATCTGTGACCAAGATGTAAAACACCAATCGTCACCTCATTTAATTTAAAATATCCGACAAAGCAACCTAACGGGAGACCCCATCGGCGAGCCCGTGAACTCCATCCTGCAATGCATCAATGAAACGCAGTACAATAATCCCTTCTTTAGCAACACCTGCACACAGATATGAACATCAAATATTGGGTCATGGCGATCCGCCCCCACACCCTACCCGCTGCGATAGGCCCACTGTTACTGGGCAATATGCTGGCCTACACCCACGGCCATTTCAGCCTGTGGATCGGGGTAAGCTCCATGCTCTGCGCTATCTTGCTGCAGGTGGGGGTCAATCTGGCCAACGACTATTTCGACGCCAAAAACGGCGTTGATACCGACGAACGCTTGGGCCCCACCCGGGTCACCCAGTCTGGCCTGCTCAGCGCCAACGCCGTTCGTAACGCCATGATCGGCTCCCTAACCGCGGCAGTGCTGGTCGGTCTCTACCTGATCTTCGTCGGCGGCTGGCCTGTGCTGGCCATGGCGGTCTTCGCCGTCACCGGAGCCTTGTGCTATTCCGGAGGCCCCTACCCGATGGCCTCCCATGGTCTGGGTGAAGTCGCAGCGTTCATCTTCTTCGGTTTGCTGGCGGTGGTCGGTGTCTACTACATCCAGGTTGGCCACACCACGCTGTCGGCTTGGCTGCTGGCCAGCACCCTAGGCCTGTTCAATGCCGCCATCATGCTGGTCAACAACACCCGCGATATCACCACCGACGCGCAAGCGGGTAAGCACACCCTGGCAGTGCGGATCGGCCAGCACAATGCCCGTCTCCTCTACCGCGCTCTGGTGATGCTGCCGTTTCTGATCCTCACGTTGATGTGGCTGCTGGGTGGCTTGCCCGGCATGGTGGTGCTGCTGGCCGGTTGCGCCTTTCCGATGGCGCGCCTGCTCGCCGGTAAGTTTGCCCAAACCGAAGGCGCGGCCCTCAATCCACTGCTTGGGCGCACCGCCCAGTTGACCCTGCTCTACAGTGTGCTGCTCTCCGCCGGCCTGCCGCTGGCACAGCTGGCCTGATCAAGCGCGCGATCCGACGCGCCAGCGCCGAGCAACGACAAAGGCCCCAATGGGGCCTTTGTTCGCTCTGGCGCACGGAGCATGACGTGCCGCTCAGTCGATGCGCTCCTCTATCTTGGCATGGCCATAGCCCATGCGATTGAGCGCCGCGCGGATCAGATCCAGCGTCTCGGGATCCTCAATGGTGGCAGGCACCACGTATTCCTGACAATCGGCCATCTTACGCATGGTGCCGCGCAGGATCTTACCCGAGCGGGTCTTGGGCAGCTTGCTCACCACCGACACCAGCTTAAACGCGGCCACCGGACCTATCTCGGCCCGCACCAGCGCGATCAGCTGCTGATACAGCGTCTCTTCCGCCAGACTCACCCCGGACTTGAGCACCACCATACCCAGCGGCACCTGACCCTTGAGCTTATCGGCCACGCCGATCACCGCCACCTCTGCCACGGCGGGGTGCTGTGCCAACACCTCCTCGAAGCGCCCGGTCGACAAGCGATGGCCCGCCACATTAATGATATCGTCGATGCGGCTCATGATATAGAGGTAGCCATCCTCATCCTGATAACCGGCATCACCGGTCAAGTAATAGCCGGGGTAACGATCCAGATAGCCGGCGTGATAGCGCGCATCGTTCTGCCACAAGGTCGGTAGCGTGCCCGGCGGCAGCGGCAACTTAATGGCGATCGCGCCGCTGCTGCCTGGGGCCACCGGCTCACCTACCTCATCGAGCACCTCAACCTGATAACCCGGCACCGCCAACGCTGGCGAGCCCGGTTTGATCTCAACCGGCTCGATCCCCATCAGATTGGCGCAGATCGCCCAGCCGGTTTCCGTCTGCCACCAATGATCGATCACCGCCACACCCAGCTGTTCGGACGACCAGTTGAGGGTATCGGGATCACAGCGCTCCCCCGCCAGGTACAACGCCTTGAGGCAACCAATGTCATAACTGCGCAAATAAGTGGTGTCCGGATCTTCCCGTTTGATCGCCCGCATCGCCGTCGGCGCCGTGAAGAAACTCTTCACCTTATACTGCTCGATGACCCGCCAGAACGCGCCGGGATCCGGCGTGCCGACCGGCTTGCCTTCATACAATACGGTGCTGGCTCCCACCAACAGCGGCGCATACACAATGTAGGAGTGGCCCACCACCCAACCCACGTCGGACGCAGCCCAAAAGCAGTCGCCGGGCTCAATGTCGTAGATCGCCTTCATCGACCAAGCCAGCGCCACCGCATGACCGCCATTATCCCGCACCACCCCTTTGGGCGTGCCCGTGGTGCCTGAGGTGTAGAGGATATAGAGCGGATCGGTGGCGGCGACGGCAACACAAGACGCCGGCTCAACGCCCTGTTGCGCCTGATACCAGTCCAGATCCCGCCCTAGGGTTAACTCGGCTTCGCACTGGGGCCGCTGCAAGATAAGACAGCCCTGCACCTCATGCTTAGCCTGGTTCAGCGCCTCATCGAGCAACGGCTTATAGGCCACCACCCGGCCCGGCTCAACCCCACAGGAAGCCGACATCACCCACTTGGGCTTCGCATCGTCGATGCGGGTGGCCAGCTCCGCGGCGGCGAAGCCACCGAATACCACCGAATGCACCGCACCAATGCGTGCGCAGGCCAACATGGCAAACACGGTTTCCGGCACCATCGGCATGTAGATCACCACCCGATCCCCCACCGTCAAGCCTTGGGCCTGCAGGGTACCGGCCAGCCGCGCCACCTTACTCTGCAACTCGGCGTAGCTGATCCCATACGCCGTCCCGGTCACCGGGCTGTCGTAATGAATGGCGATCTGCTCGCCGCGCCCCTGTGCCACATGACGATCCACCGCGTTGTAACAGGTGTTGAGCGTCGCCCCCTCAAACCACCGATACAACGGCGCCTGCCGGTCATCCAGTACCCGTTGCCAGGGCCGCTCCCAGCTGATCGCCTCGGCTGCCTGGCCCCAAAATCCCTCGGGATCGGTCTTAGCCTGTTGCTGCAAGGCCTGAGTGCGCATCACCATATCGCCTCCAATCACTGTTCAATACTTACCCAAGTGAATTCATTTCTAGCACGGGCCCAACCCACCCCCAATTAGACCTATGGCTAGACCCCGCGCGGGTTTAGTACCAGCCTCCTGAGCTATCCACTTTTCGTTACAGCTTGCCGACGCAACACAACCGCTACAAACTTTACCTTTACGTAAACTTCCTTTATGTTGCCAATATGTTCTATTGATGGAATTTTCACCATGCCAGCCCAAGACACCACCTACTCCATCAGCGATCTGGCGCGGGAGTTTGATATCACCACCCGCAGCATTCGCTTTTACGAAGATCAGGGCCTGCTCAAACCCAAGCGCCGCGGCCAAACCCGGATCTACAACCTGCAGGACAAGGTGCGACTCAAGCTGATCCTGCGCGGCAAACGTCTGGGCTTCTCACTGGCGGAAACCGGCCGTTTGTTCGATCTGTACGACGCCGATCGCTCCAGCCGCAAACAGCTGCACACCATGCTCGAGTTGATCAGCGACAAAAAGCAGGATCTGCAACAGCAGATGGACGACATCAAGGTGATCATGATGGAGCTCTCCTCCGTCGAAGCCCAATGTCAGCAAGCGCTGCAAACCCTCCTCAACGACTAGGAAGACCCATTCATGTATCTCAATACGTTTAATTTTGGCCTAGGCGACACCGTCGACATGCTGCGCGACGCGGTGCGAGATTTTGCCCAGGCTGAGATCGCCCCACAGGCGGCGCAGATCGACCTCGACAACACTTTCCCCAACGCCCTGTGGCCCAAATTCGGCGAGATGGGGCTGCTCGGCGTCACCGTCCCGGAGCAGTATGGCGGCGTCGATATGGGCTATCTGGCGCACGTGGTCGCCATGGAGGAGATCTCCCGCGCCAGTGCCTCCGTCGGCCTCTCCTATGGCGCCCACTCCAACCTGTGCGTGAATCAGATCGCCAAGAACGGCAACGCCGAGCAGCGCGCCAAATACCTGCCCAAGCTGGTGTCCGGCGAGCATATCGGCGCGCTGGCGATGAGCGAGCCGGGCGCCGGCTCCGATGTGGTCTCCATGAGCCTCAGCGCGCGCGAAAATGGCGATCACTACCTGCTTAATGGCAACAAAATGTGGATCACCAACGGGCCGGACGCCGATACCTATGTGATCTACGCCAAGACCGATCCCAGCGCAGGTGCCAAGGGGATCACCGCTTTTATCGTCGAGCGCGGCTTTGCCGGTTTCAGTCAGGCGCAGAAGCTGGACAAACTCGGCATGCGCGGCTCCAACACCTGTGAGCTGGTGTTTGAAGATTGCCCGGTGCCCCGTGACAACATCCTCGGCGAAGCGGGCGGGGGCGTGAAGGTGTTGATGAGCGGGCTCGACTTTGAGCGGGTGGTGCTGTCCGGCGGGCCGCTGGGGATCATGGCCGCCTGCCTCGATGAGGTGCTGCCTTATGTGCAGCAACGTCAGCAGTTTGGCCAGGCCATCGGTCAGTTCCAGCTGGTGCAGGGCAAAGTCGCCGACATGTACACCCGCGCCAACGCCGCGCGCAGCTACGTCTATGCGGTCGCCGCCGCCTGCGATCGGGACGAAACCAGCCGCAAGGACGCCGCCGGCGCCATCCTCTACAGCGCCGAGCTCGCCACCCAACTGGCATTGGACGCCATCCAACTGCTGGGCGGCAACGGCTACACCAACGAATACCCCACCGGTCGCCTGCTGCGCGACGCCAAGCTGTATGAGATCGGCGCCGGCACCTCGGAGATCCGCCGCTGGCTGATCGGCCGTGAGCTTGGCAACGACGTACGATAAGGAGATCCGCGTGAGCGTTTACCACAGCCAATACAATGGGGCCGATCCGGACAGCCGGGCGCGACATGACGCCATGACCCGCTTGATGGCCGATCTGCACGACAAGCTGGCAACCATCCTGCCCGGCGGCCCGCAAGCCTCGCGCGAGCGCCATCAAGGCCGAGGCAAACTGCTGCCGCGCGAGCGGGTCGAGCAGTTGCTCGATCCCGCCAGCGCCTTCCTCGAGATCGGCCAAATGGCGGGCTTTGAGGTGTACGACGATGCCGTGCCCGCCGCCGGAGTGATCGCCGGGATCGGCAGCGTCAGCGGGGTCGAGTGCATGATCGTCGCCAACGACGCCACCGTAAAAGGTGGCACCTATTATCCGCTGACCGTGAAAAAGCACCTGCGGGCGCAGGAGATCGCCCAGCGCTGCCACCTGCCCTGCATTTATCTGGTCGACTCCGGCGGCGCCTTCCTGCCCAAGCAGGATGAGGTGTTTCCTGACCGAGATCACTTTGGCCGGATCTTCTTTAATCAGGCGCAGATGTCGGCCCAAGGGATCCCGCAGATCGCCGTGGTCATGGGCCTGTGTACCGCCGGTGGCGCCTATGTGCCGGCCATGGCGGATGAATCGATCATGGTGCGCGATCAAGCCACCATCTTTCTGGCCGGCCCGCCGCTGGTCAAGGCGGCCACCGGTGAGTCGATCAGCGCCGAGGATCTTGGCGGTGGCCGGGTTCACACCGAGATCTCCGGCGTCGCCGATCACCTAGCCGACAACGACGAGCACGCCCTGCAGCTCGCTCGTCAGGCCGTCGCCCGGCTCAACCATCGCAAGGCGGCACCGCTGCAGCCCGCGCCGGTGAAGCCGCCCCGCTTTCACGCCCAAGAGCTGTACGGCATTGTCGGCACCGATCTGAAAAAGCCGTTTGAGGTGCGCGAGGTGATCGCCCGACTGGTGGACGACTCCGACTTCGACGAATTCAAGGCCCGCTACGGCGCCACCTTGGTGTGCGGCTTTGCCCAATTGCATGGCTACCCGATCGGGATCCTGGCCAACAACGGCATTCTGTTCTCCGAGTCCGCACAAAAAGGCGCCCACTTCATCGAGCTGTGTTGCCAGCGCGGCATTCCGCTGCTGTTTTTGCAGAACATCACCGGCTTTATGGTCGGTCAGAAGTACGAACACGAAGGGATCGCCAAACACGGCGCCAAATTGGTCGCCGCGGTGTCCTGCGCCAAGGTGCCCAAATTCACCGTGGTGATCGGCGGCAGCTATGGTGCCGGCAACTACGGCATGTGCGGCCGCGCGTACGATCCCACCCTGATGTTCAGCTGGCCCAATGCCCGGATTTCAGTGATGGGCGGCGAGCAGGCCGCCAACGTGCTGGCTCAGGTCAAAACCGACCAGTTGGCGGCCAAAGGGCTCGACTGGCCCGAGTCTGAGCAAGCCGAGTTCAAGGCCCCCATCGTCGCCCAATACGAACACAAGGGGCACCCCTATTACGCCTCGGCGCGGCTGTGGGACGACGGCATTATCGATCCCGCTCAGACTCGCGATCTCTTGGGGCTGGCGCTGTCTGCCGCTAACAATGCCCCGCTCGAGCCGACCCGTTTTGGCGTGTTTCGGATGTAAGGACGCGCACCGAGCACAGGGCCAGTCGCGCGGAACCAACCGCGCCCTGTGCTTGGCGCTCAGCGCGTATCGACAGAAGGATCTTAGATGAACTACCACAGCATCAAGGTACAGCAGCAGGATCGGATCGCCCGGCTGACGCTGGCCCGCTCGGACAAACACAATGCGTTTGATGCGCAGATGATCAGCGAGCTCAATCAGGCGCTGCAGCACTTGGCAGCGCAGCCGGAATTGAGCCTGCTGGTGCTGCGCGCCGAAGGCAAACACTTCTGTGCCGGGGCCGATCTGGACTGGATGAAGCGCCAGGCACAGATGAGCGAAGCGGAAAACCTGGCCGATGCCAACGAGCTGGCCCGTATGCTGGATCGCCTCAATACCTTCCCCACGCCGGTGCTGGCCTGCGTCCAGGGCGCCGCCTTTGGCGGCGCACTGGGATTGGTCGCCTGCGCCGACATCGTCCTGGCCCAGCGCAACTGCCGCTTCTGCCTGTCTGAGGTCAAGCTGGGCCTGATCCCCGCCACCATCAGCCCCTATGTCGGCCGCGCCATCGGCCTGCGGCAACTGCGCCGCTACGCCCTCAGCGCCGAAACCATCGACGCCGACACCGCCCAGCGTTTGGGCCTGGTGCATCAGCTGTGTGACGATCTCAGCGACGCCGAGCGCACGATGATCAGCCAGCTCCAAGCCAATGGTCCCGCCGCCCTGCGCGCGGGCAAGGATCTGCTGTTGAGTATCGATCCCCACACCGGCGATCCCGCCCAACAACAAGACACCGCGCGCCGTATCGCCCAGATCCGGGTGACCGCCGAAGCCCAAGAGGGGCTCACCGCCTTTTTCCAGCAGCGCCCACCCGCTTGGCGCTCACCGTCCCATGAGCAAGGAGAGCCCTCATGAGCGCCACGCCGACCCCGATCCGCAAGGTCCTGATCGCCAACCGCGGTGAGATCGCCTGCCGGGTGATCCAAACCTGCCAGCGCCTGGGCGTGCGGACCGTCGCCGTCTATTCCGATCCCGACCGCACCGCCCAACACGTCGCCCTGGCCGATGAAGCCTTTCATATTGGTCCGGCCGAAGCCAAGGCCAGCTACCTGCGTGCCGATCAGCTGCTCACCATCGCCAAGCGCAGCGGCTGCGACGCGGTGCACCCCGGCTACGGCTTCCTGTCTGAAAACCCCCAATTTGCCCGTGCCTGCGAAGCCGCCGGGATCCGTTTTATCGGCCCGGGCAGCGACGCCATCGACAAGATGGGCTCAAAAAGTGCTGCCAAGGCGATCATGGAACGGGCTGGCGTGCCGATGTTGCCGGGCTATCATGGCGACGACCAATCGGATCCACGCCTGATCCGCGAAGCCGAGGCCATCGGTTTTCCTTTGCTGGTTAAGGCCGCCTTCGGCGGCGGTGGCAAAGGGATGCGGATCGTCGAGTCCGCCGACGAATTGCCCGCCGCACTGGCCAGTGCCCGGCGCGAGGCCAGCGCCGCTTTTGGTAATGATCAACTGCTGCTGGAGCGCTACCTGCGGGCGCCGCGTCATGTTGAGGTGCAGGTATTCGCCGATCAACACGGCCACTGCCTGTACCTGTCGGATCGCGACTGCTCCATCCAACGCCGCCATCAGAAGGTGGTGGAGGAAGCGCCGGCGCCCGGCTTGTCCGACGCCTTGCGCAGCGCCATGGGGGAAGCCTCCGTCCGGGCCGCGCAGGCCATCGATTACGTTGGCGCCGGCACGGTGGAATACCTGCTGGATGAACAGGGCCGCTTCTACTTTATGGAGATGAACACCCGCCTGCAGGTGGAGCACCCGGTGACCGAAGCGGTGACCGGGCTGGACTTAGTCCAGTGGCAACTGGACGTTGCTGCGGATCAGCCACTGCCGCTATCTCAGGAGCAGGTGCAGATCAACGGCCACGCCATCGAAGTGCGCCTGTACGCCGAAGATCCCCAGCGCGACTTCCTGCCCGCCAGCGGCACCTTGGCCCGACTGGATTGGCCTGAGGGCGAGGGCGTACGAGTCGACACCGGCGTGCGCGCCGGCGACACCATCACCGCCTTCTACGATCCCATGGTGGCCAAGCTGATCTGCCACGCCGACAGCCGCCAGCAGGCCTGTCAGCGCATGCGTCAGGCGCTCAGTCAGTGTCAGTTGGCGGGACTGGTGACCAACCTGCCGTTTCTGACCCACATCATCGCCCATCCGGCCTTTATCGATGCTCGACTCAATACCGGATTCATTGCCGATCACAGCGCGGCCCTGTTCGCACCGGCGGAAGATCGCCAGTACGCCGCCTACGCCGTCGCCCTGATGCAGCTGCAGTCCGCCGACAACCCGCTCAGCAGCTTTCGCCTCAACGCCCCCGCCCGCGCCCGCCTGCGTCTCGAAGACGAACACGGTGAGCGCTATGACATCGCCCTGAGTGGACAGGACGGTCAGTGGCTGAGCGAACACAACGAGCGGCTGTCCCTGCACCTCAGCGGCAACCGATTGGATCTGCAACTGGACGACCGACTGCTGCGCTGGCCGTTCCACCGCGATCCCGATGGCGTCACGTTACAGCTTAAGGATGGGCCGTTGCGTTTCCGTCCGGCCCGCTACCGCAGCGAACTGGATGAGACCGATGCAAGTAAGGCACTGCAAGCGCCCATGAACGGCACCCACATCGCCAATCTGGTGGCGGTCGGCGATCAGATCAGCATCGGCACCGCACTGGTGATCATGGAAGCGATGAAGATGGAGTACACCATCACCGCCCCGTTCGATGGCACGATCACCGCCCTGCCCTTCAGCGAAGGGGATCAAGTCAGCGACGGCAGCCCCTTGGTGGCGCTCGAGCCGAGCGTGCAGGAGGCCGAGGCATGAGACCACAGCGGATCCGCATCGTTGAGATGGGCGCCCGTGACGGGCTGCAGAACGAGCCCACGGTGTCACTGGCCGATCGCATCGCCCTGATCGACGCCCTGTCGCAAACCGGCCTGGCGCAGATCGAAGCCGCCAGCTTCGTCTCCCCCAAGTGGGTGCCGCAGATGGCTCACGCCGATCAGCTGTTTGCCCAGATCCAACGCCAGCCCGGCGTCTGCTACAGCGCCCTGACCCCCAACCTGCAAGGCTTTGAAGCCGCGCGGGCGGCGGGCGTCGACGAAGTGGCGGTGTTTGGCGCCGCCTCAGAAACCTTCAGCCAGCGCAACATCAACTGCTCGGTAGCAGAGTCACTGCAGCGGTTTGAGCCGGTGATGGACGCCGCCAGACAGGCCGGAATGCGGGTGCGCGGCTACGTCTCCTGCACCCTCGGCTGCCCCTATGAAGGCACCATCGCTCCGGCCAAGGTCGCCGATGCGGCGCAGGCACTGCATGAGATGGGCTGCTACGAGATCTCGCTGGGCGACACCATCGGCACCGGCACGCCGGATCGCGCGGTCGCCATGCTCGAGGCTGTCGCCAGCCGGGTGCCCATCCCGGCGCTGGCGCTGCATTTCCACGACACTTACGGCCAGGCACTGGCCAACATCGCCGCCTGCTTAGAGCTGGGCGTCGCCACCATCGACGCCTCGGTCGCAGGCCTGGGCGGCTGCCCTTACGCGCCCGGTGCCAGCGGCAACCTGGCCACCGAAGATCTGATCTACCTGCTGGATGGCCTCGGCCTCAGCCACGGGGTGGATCTCGATGCCTTGATCCAAGCCGGCGCTACGATCTGCCAGCGGCTGGGTCGCCCCAACGGCTCCAAAGTGGCGCTGGCCCGCTTAAGCCAATGCTCGATCACAACCTAAAGGAACACCATGTCCGGATTCGACAAAGTCGTGACCAGCTACGCCGACGCGCTCGCTGGCCTGCAAGACAATATGACCCTGATCGCCGGCGGCTTCGGCCTGTGCGGCATTCCTGAAGGGCTGATCGATCAGATCAAACGCATGGGCACCCGCGGCCTGACCGTGGTCTCCAATAACGCCGGCGTCGACGGCTTCGGCCTCGGACTGCTGCTGGAAGACCGGCAGATCAAAAAGATGATCGCCTCCTACGTCGGCGAAAACGCCCTGTTTGAACAGCAACTGCTGTCCGGGGAACTGGAAGTGGAGCTCACCCCACAGGGCACGCTGGCAGAAAAAATGCGCGCGGGCGGCGCCGGCATTCCCGCCTTTTTCACCGCCACCGGCTACGGAACGCCGATCGGTGAGGGCAAGGAGGTGCGCCAGTTCAATGGCCGTCACTACATCATGGAGGAGTCGATCACCGGCGACTTCGCCATCGTCAAAGGCTGGAAGGCGGATCGCTACGGCAACGTGATCTACCGGCACACCGCGCAAAACTTCAACCCGATGGCGGCGACCGCCGGCAAGATCACCGTGGTGGAAGTCGAAGAGATCGTCGAGCCCGGCGAGCTGGAGCCCAGCCAGATCCACACCCCTGGGATCTTCGTCGATCGGGTGATCCTCGGTCAGTTTGAGAAGCGCATTGAACAACGCACGATACGACCACAGGAGACGGTGTAATGGCACTCAATCGCGAACAACTGGCTATGCGCGTGGCGCAAGAGCTCAAGGACGGTTATTACGTCAATCTGGGGATCGGCATTCCCACCCTCGTCGCCAACTACGTGCCCGCTGGCATGGAAGTGATGCTGCAATCGGAAAACGGCTTGCTCGGCATGGGCCCCTTTCCCACCGAAGCCGAGGTCGATGCCGATATGATCAACGCCGGCAAACAAACCGTCACCGCCATCGCCGGCGCCTCCATCTTCAACTCCGCCGACTCCTTCGCCATGATCCGCGGCGGCCATGTCGATCTGACCGTGCTTGGCGCCTTCGAAGTGGACGTGCAGGGCAACATCGCCTCCTGGATGATCCCCGGCAAGCTGGTCAAGGGCATGGGCGGCGCAATGGACTTGGTCGCTGGCGCCGACAACATCATCGTCACCATGACCCACGCCGACAAACGCGGCAACTCCAAGCTGCTGGCCAAATGCACCCTGCCCCTGACCGGCGCGGGCTGCATCAACAAGGTGGTGACAGACTTGGCCTACATCGAGATCAACAACGGCCAGTTTCACCTGATCGAGCGCGCCCCCGGCGTCTCCGTCGAGGAGATCGTCAGCAAAACCGCTGGGGAGCTAGTGGTGCCAGCACACGTGCCGGAGATGCGATTCGAATAGCGTGTAACGACCGGCCCTACGCCGACGCACATCGGCGGGCCAACGTATCGCTTTAGCGGGCATTTCCCCCCACCACCCCATGGCCGATCGGGGTACTCTGAGTGTGGCATGGAGCGTTGAACTCAAGCGTAGGGACGATTAGCCGCTTTTGCTCTTTGGCGTAATCGGCCATGCGGACTCAAAGCCAACGCCGAAAAGCGGGCTCGGTATTTCAACACACCATCCCATGGCCGATCCGCGTCGCTTCGCTCCTTGATGCGGCCCTACCCCGACGTGTATTGGAATAGCCATACATCTAAGGTCAAGCGTAGGGACGATTAGCCGCTTTTGCTCCTCGGCGTAATCGGCCATGCAGACTCAAAGCCAACGCCGAAAAGCGGGCTCGGTATTTCATCGCACCACTCCATGGCCGATCCGCGTCGCTTCGCTTCTTGATGCGGCCCTACGCCGACGTGCATCGAAATATCTGCCGAAGGTCAATCGTAGGGACGATTAGCCGCTTTTGCTCCTCGGCGTAATCGGCCATGCGGACTTGAAGCCACCGCCATGCCTTTCCCTACAACCCCATGGCCGATGGGCGTAGAAACAACAAAGGCCACCCGAAGGTGACCTTTGTGGCAAGGATGATAACTACACCCTTTAGCTCGAAGCTCGAAACCCGATTACAGCAGAGACAGGGCCAGCTGTGGGATCTGGTTGGCTTGCGCCAGCATGGCAGAGCCGGACTGCTGCAGCACCTGGTTCTTGGTCAGCTCCGCGGTTTCTTTGGCGAAATCCACATCCTGAATACGGGAGCGGGCATCAGACACGTTCACCTGAATGTTACCTAGGTTGTTGATGGTGTGGTTTAGGCGGTTTTGTACCGCACCCAGATCAGCGCGCTGGTCATCGATTTGAGAGATAGCATTATCAATGATGCCAATCGCCAACTGCGCACCGGCTTCATCGGTCACATCGATCTCAGATACGGACATCTCGCCAGCACTAATTGCATCGATATCAGCGGTTCCATCATTTGCAACAATGCTGGCACCGTCGGCAATGATCCCTGTTAACTGGAACTCGCCGTCGTCATCGACCGAGACATTAAAGCCAGTACCTTTCAGCTCTTCGCTGATGATAGCCATAGCGGCTTCCGTTGCTTCCTCCGCAGATGGCTTACCATCCGCACCATCGTCCTCGGTTATCTCAACAGCGCTCAAGTTGAGAGTAATGGGATCCCCGGCAACACCATCGGCATCGGTTACGGTAAGAGTCAAAGATTCTCCAGCTATATCACCAATCTTCCCTAAAGAACCAGAGACCACGTTGGCATCCAAAGATTCAGCAGAGATATCACCCAATGAAATGGAGATGGTTTCATTGGCGTTAGAGCCAACCTGAAAGTCACGAGAACCAAAGTCACCATTCAACAGATTCTGACCACCGAAAGAAGTGGTGTCAGAAATGCGCGTCAACTCATCCTGCAGGGCGCTCATCTCTTTCTGAATAGAATCGCGGTCTTCCTGAGAGTTAGAGCCGTTAGCAGACTGCAACGACAGATCACGCATCCGCTGCATGATGTTGGTGGACTCCTGCATCGCGCCTTCGGCGGTCTGGGCGATGGAAATGCCATCGTTGGCGTTACGCATCGCCACATCTAGGCCACGCACCTGCGAGGTCAGGCGGTTAGAGATCTGCAGGCCAGCGGCATCGTCTTTGGCGGAGTTGATGCGCAGACCGGAGCTCAAGCGCTCCATGTTGGTTTGCAGGCCAGTATTGGAGGAGTTGAGGTTACGCTGCGCCGACATTGAAGTGACGTTGGTATTTACAGTTACAGCCATGGGCTTACTTCCTTATTCGTGTAAGACAACGGGAGCAGTCACCGACGGTCGGCGCCGACTTCAAGGTCCGGATTTAACAGCGAAAACCGAACACTGGATCCCCTTTACCCCCACGCTTTCGGCCCCATCACTAAGCCCTTAAGCAAAAAAACACAAAAAGGCCCAACTTTTACCCCCCACTAAAAACACTGCAACCATGACGCAAAGGTGCGATCAAACCCCATACAAAGCACAATCAAAAAATAAACATCGCTCGACCGCCATTTAGTAGCACCTTCCACTTTGCCCCAATATGGTCAATTCGAGCCGTCACTCCCCCTAAGCCGGTGTCCAATGTCGGGACGGTCAGCACGGCTCTTGGCGCCTTGATGCGGCCCTACGTCGATGTGCATAGATGAACTCAATCCAGCTCCCTATCAAGCCCAACGCCCCACCAACACCAGCAACACCGGCGGCGTTTTCCCCTGGCGCTACAATCTCCAACCCAAGGAGGCCGCAATGCCAAACTATCGACGCGCATGGCAACAAGGTGGGACTTACTTCTTTACCGTGGTTTTGGCCAATCGAAACAATGCCGACTGGCTGAAGAGCCATATCGACGCTCTGCGCCAAGCCGTGCGCCAAACCCAACAGACTCACCCATTTACCATTCACGCGTGGTCCGTCATGCCCGATCACTTTCATTGCGTCATCAGTCTGCCTCCTAACGAGGCCGACTTTGCCGTCCGCATACGGATGATCAAATCCGGCTTTACCCAAGCATTGCATCAAGCCGGTATTGGCGAGCAAAAGATCTGGCAACGCGGCTATTGGGAACACCTCATTCGGGATCAAGCCGATCACAACGCCCATGTCGATTACGTCCACATCAATCCGCTCAAACATGGACTGGTCACCCAAGTCGTCGATTGGCCTCACTCTACGTTTCACCGGTATGTAAAACAGGGGATCTACCCGCCCAATTGGGCCGGCGGCACAGAGCGCGGGTTGCCGTATGAGGATTAAAGATAGGTTTCGCACATTGAGCTCAAGCGTAGGGACGATTTGCGCGTGATCGGCCACCCGAACTCAAAGCCTGCGCCGAAAAACGGGCTCGGTATTTCATCGCACCATCCCATGGCCGACCGCGGTGCTTTGGGTGTGGCATGGAGCGTTGATCTCAAGCGTAGGGACGATTAGCCGTTTTTGCTCCTTGGCGTAATCGGCCATCCGGACCCAAAGCCGCCGCCGTAAAGCGGGCCCGGTATTTCATCCCACCATCCGGTGGCCGACGTTCGGGACTCAAAGCCAACGCCGAAAAACGGGCTCGGTATTTCATCCCACCATCCGATGGCCGATCGGCGTCGCTGCGCGCCTTGATACGGCCCTACGCCGGCGTTTGGGTGAGGGGATGCAATGAAAAAAAGGCCACCCGCGTGGGTGGCCTCTCTCGGCGTTGCTTTTACGCGATTACAGCAGGGACAGGGCCAGCTGCGGGATCTGGTTGGCTTGCGCCAGCATCGCAGAGCCGGACTGCTGCAGCACCTGGTTCTTGGTCAGCTCGGCACTTTCCTTGGCGAAGTCCACGTCCTGAATACGGGAGCGGGCATCCGCCACATTGGTTTGGATATTACCCAAGTTATTCAGTGTATGACCCAAACGGTTTTGCACCGCACCCAGTTCCGCACGATCGCTATCGATCTGCTGAATGGCGGCGTCAATGGCACCGATAGCCGCTTGCGCGCCGGCTGTGGTGCTGACGTCAATTTTATCAACGGTACCCAAGCCATCACCATTACCTGTAATAACGCCCAGAGTCGTATCCAAGTCAACATCATTTTTATCGTTGCCGGTAACAGTCAACGTTGATGCAGTACCAATATCGCCGCTAAAGTCGATACCACCGCCGTTCTCTGTGGCTGTTATACCCAAATCACCCAATTTAGAATTCAGCAACGATGTTAGTTCCTTTGCATCAGTCGCCGTAACTAATTCAGCCTCAGAAAAACTAACTGAAGTGCCATCAACATCAAACGTTAGATCACGAGTACCCGTACCAGCTGCTCCAGTAAGTACGCCGACAGTAGTCGAATTCATAGAACCAGTTACCGTTTGATCATTTGGGTCAACCGCATCGAAACCTAACGCAGAGGAACTAATGTCATTCAAAGTGAAGCCAATGGTTTCATTCGCATTCGAACCCACCTGAAAATCCATCTGCTTGCCATCAGTATTCAGCAAACTTTGACCGCCGAAGGAGGTGGTTTCTGCGATACGATCCAATTCTGATGTCAATTGAACCATCTCTTTTTGGATGGATGCACGATCATCATCAGAGTTTGAGCCGTTGGCCGCTTGCAGAGACAGATCCCGCATGCGCTGCATGATGTTGGTGGATTCCTGCATCGCGCCTTCCGCGGTCTGGGCGATGGAGATCCCGTCGTTGGCGTTACGCATCGCCACATCCAGGCCTCGGACCTGGGAGGTCAGGCGGTTGGAGATCTGCAGACCGGCGGCGTCGTCCTTGGCGGAGTTGATGCGCAGACCGGAGCTTAAGCGCTCCATACTGGTTTGCAGGCCGGAGTTGGACGCGTTCAGGTTGCGCTGCGCCGACATGGAGGTGACGTTGGTATTTACTGTAACAGCCATGGCTGGTTCCTCTTGTTTATGGCCTAGCCCTGGTTGCCCCGGGATCACACTGGCCGTTAGTTCCTTCCCTCTCTGTATCGCCCCCAAACCAATCAACTTTAAAACTATTTACATCCGCCCAACTCTCGCAACACTGCAAACAAGATACAAACCAAACTCAGCGACAGAAAACAGGTTTTGATACTAAAGAGTTGCGAGCGAACGGTCGTACCGGCCAGCATTTATGTTAAAAAAAGCGAGCAACCTTTTCCTGCTCGGTGCAAGCGCGTGGCCGGCGCCGCTTGTTTTTGTCACAAGGCGCGCCTGTGCGGCAGCATCAAAAAAAGGCCCTTTCGGGCCTTGGGACACAGCATCGGTTGCCGTCAACCGCGTTGACGCTGACGACATGGATCGCTACAAACGGATCCCGCCGTCGATCTCCAGCACCCGGCCATTGAAGTAATCGTTCTTGATGATGTACTCCACGCCGTGCGCCACCTCCTCCGGTGCGCCAATGCGTCCCACCGGCACCAACTGCGCCAGTCGCCCCAACGCCTCCGGCTTCATCGACTGGGTCATCTCGGTGGCGATGATCCCCGGTGCGATGGCGCCGGTGCGAATGCCGAAGCGGGCCAGCTCTTTGGCCCAACAGACCGTCATGGCGACGATCCCCGCTTTGGAGGCGCTGTAGTTGGTCTGGCCCATGTTGCCCGCGCGCGCCAATGAGGAGATATTGATGATCACGCCGCCGCTTGAGCCGCCGGTGGCCATCAGCGCGGCGGCCTCGCGGCCACACAAAAATGCGCCAGTCAGATTGACATCAAGCACCGATTGGAACTGAGCCAGCGACATCTTGCTTTGCACCTCGCCCTCCTTCACCTTAAGCAGCAGGCCATCGCGCAGCAGCCCGGCATTGTTGATCAGCACATCCACGCCGCCCAGCTGTTGCCCGATGGTGGCAAACGTGGCCTCAACCGCCGCCTCGTCGGTGATATCCAGCGGATACGCCACCGCCTGAATGTCCCCTTGGCCCAGCGTCGCCACCGCCTGCGCCAACGCCTCGGCATTGATGTCCAACAGGGCGATGCGGGCGCCCTGCGCGCCCAGTTGCCGCGCCATCGCCATCCCCAATCCACCGGCACCGCCGGTGATCACCACAACCTTCTGCTCTAATTCCACGCCACTTCCCTCTCAATTCTGTTTTGCGGTCGCGCCAGCCGCGCCCGCTCTTCGTCGACAGCTCATTCGCTTTGGTCTTGCCCAAACGTCTCGAAGATGCTGGAGAAATCCCGCTTGCCGTTGCCGCGGCGGGCATGCTGCCGGTACAGGCTGGTGGCCAGCGCGCCCATGGGCGTGGCGCTGCGACTTTGGCCGGCGGTTTCCATCGCCAGGCCCAGATCTTTGCTCATCAGATCCACCATAAAGCCGCCCTGATAGCCGTTGCTGGCGGGCACATTCGCCATCACGTCCGGGCAGGGGTTGTACTTCTCCAACGTCCAGTTGCCACCAGAGCTGACTTTCATGATCTCCGACAGCACGGCGGGATCCAGACCGTGATCCCTTCCCAACTGCAGCGCTTCACTGGTGCCGATCATCAAGACCGACAGCAGCATGTTGTTGCAGATCTTGGCCACCTGACCGGCCCCCGGCCCACCGGCGTGGAAGATATTGGCGCCCATGTCCGCCAGAATGGGCTTGGCCCGCGCAAACCCAGCATCGCTGCCGCCACAGATAAAGGTAAGGGTGCCTGCGGCCGCGCCGGCGGTACCGCCAGACACGGGCGCATCGACAAACGCCAATCCCGCTTGGTTGGCGGCATCGCTGACCGCCAGGGCGCTGGCGGCATCGATGGTGGAGCAGTCGATCAGCAAAGTGTCGGCGGCCGCTTTGGCCAGCAAGCCGCGCTCCTCGCCTTGGCCCAGATAGAGGCTGCGCACATGCACGCCCGCCGGCAACATGGTGATCGCCACCTCGGCGCCCGCCACCGCGCCACAACTGGTGTGGCAGGGGATCGCCCCTTGCTCCGCCAGCTCATGCACCGCCTGCTCGTTCAGATCAAACACCCGGACCGTGTGGCCCGCTTTGACCAGGTTCAGGGCCATCGGCCCTCCCATGTTGCCCAGTCCGATAAATGCGATGGTACTCATACTCAATGCTCCTTAAGATCCGCCAGCGGATCGACCGCAAATGGGCTGCTGTGCAGTTGGTCCAATAAGCCGTCCGGTACGGCGGCCAGCGTTACATATTGCCACTGGGGCTGACGATCCTTGTCGATCAACAACGCCCGCACCCCTTCGATGAAATCGCCCCGTTGGGCGCAGCGTACCGCCCACACCAACTCCTGCCGGAACACCTGCTCTAGACTCAGCTCGGCACCGGCGCTTAACTGATGCCAGATCAGCTGCGCGGTAATGGGACTGCCGGCGGCGAAGCTGTCCCGCGCGCGCAGCAGCCAGGTTTGCTCACTCTCCAGCGATGCCAGCGCCTCGGCCACCGTCGCCAGCGAATCCCCGCCCATAAGTTGATCGATCTCGCCCTGATCACGATGCAGCCGGCTGGCTGGCAACGCGGCGATGTCACTCTCCTCGATGCCGCGCAGATAGCTGCTGAGCAGATCGTGATCGGTCCGGGCGCTGCCATGCCAGCCCAATGCCGACAAGGCGCCAAGCAAGCCCTCACGCCGATGACTGGCGACATAGTGATCCGCCAGCCCGACGTAACGCGCGTCCGCGCCATTCATGCCGTAACCGGTCAGCGCCAGAAAACGGCCACAATGGCCGGGCATGCGATTAAGAAACCAGGTGCCGCCCACATCGGGGAACAGACCGATGCTGATCTCCGGCATGGCGATCCGCGAGGTGTCGGTCACCAAGCGGTGACTGGCGCCGGCCATCAAGCCCAGCCCGCCGCCCATCACTATGCCACTGCCCCAGACGATCAGCGGCTTAGCGTAGCGGTGGATCAGATGATCCAACCGGTACTCCTGGGTGAAGAATTCGGTCACGGCGGTAGAGACTTCGCCGGGATGCGCCTTGGCATCCTCATAGATGGCGCGAATATCGCCACCGGCGCAAAAGGCCTTGTCACCCGCGCCGTCGAGCCAGACACAGACGATCTGCGAGTCCGTCGCCCACGCCGTCAACTGCTCGGTCAGGCTCTGCACCATGGCCAGCGACAGGGCGTTGAGCGAACGTTCGCTATTGAGGGTGGCAATGCCGATCCGATGGCCGCTCTCGGTCGGCTGGGTGCGATAGCGCACCGGCAGGGCGTTCACCGATTGCTCCATTGCGCCTCCCGCTTTTGCAAAAAGGCCTGCACGCCTTCGCGCTGATCTTCACTGTCGAACAGATCAAGAAAGCACTCACGCTCCTGCACCAACGCCTGCTGCCGCGGCATGCTGCGGCCGGATTGGATCAACGTCTTGCAGGCCGCGACGGCCACCGGGCTTTGCTTGGCCACCTTGGCCGCCAACGCCAAAGCCTGCTCCAGCGCCGTGCCGGCCGGTACGATCTGCTCGACCAAGCCGATCCGCTCGGCGGTCGGCGCGTCGATCCGCTCACCACAGAGGATCATCCGTTTGGCCCAACCCTCGCCCACCAGCGCGGTCAGGTTCTGGGTGCCACCGGCACAAGGCAACAGCCCAACGGTGGCTTCCGGCAGCGCCATCCGCGCCTGGGCTTCGGCGATGCGAATATCGCACGCCAGCGCCACTTCCAACCCGCCGCCCATGGCCCAGCCATTGATGGCGGTAATGGACACGCCCCGAAACGCCGACAGGGTTTCAAACGCCTGGCCAAACCGGCGTGCCATGGTCGCGGCCACCGACTTATCGCCACCGGCGAACAGCTTGAGATCCGCCCCGGCGGAAAAGAACTTGTCGCCCTGACCGGTCAGCACCAAAGCGTAGATCTCAGGCTCAGCATTAAGCTGCTCGATCAGTACGCGCAGCTCCGTCAGGCTTTGCTCGGTCCAGGTATTGGCCGGCGGATTGTTGATGGTGATCAATGCCGTATGCTCGCGGCGCTCAATCGTTAGAAAATCCATGTTGTCACTCCAAGCCGCAGCGCGCGGCGCTGAGGGGCGGATCAGGCGATCACGCCCGCTTGTGGATCGAGCAGGCGACGGGCGATGATCAAACGCATGATCTCGTTGGTGCCTTCGAGGATCTGATGCACCCGCACATCGCGGACATGACGCTCCAACGGGTACTCTTGGATGTAGCCATAGCCACCGTGGATCTGCAGCGCTTCGTTGCACACACTAAAGCCGATGTCGGTGGCAAAACGCTTGGCCATGGCGCAATACGCGCTGCGCTCGGGATCGGCCTGATCCAGCTTAAACGCCGCCAATCGCACCATCTGCCGGGCGGCGACCAGCTCGGTTGCCATATCGGCCAGCTTAAATTGCAGCGCCTGAAACGCCGCCAGCGGCTTACCAAACTGCTGGCGCTCGTTCATGTAGGCGCTGGCGCGATCCAGCGCCGCTTGCGCGGTGCCCAATGAGCAGGCAGCGATATTGATGCGGCCACCGTCCAGCCCCTTCATGGCAAAGCCAAAGCCCTGGCCCTCCTCACCCAGCAAGTTAGCCACCGGCACCTGCACATCATCAAAGGTGACTAGCCGGGTCGGTTGGGCGTTCCAGCCCATCTTCTCTTCGGCCTTGCCGTAGACAATGCCGTCGCTGGCGGCGGGCACCGCAATGGCGGAAATGCCTTTCGGCCCCGGCCCGCCGGTGCGGCACATCACCACCAACAGCTCGGTTTCGCCGGCGCCGGAGATGAACATCTTGCTGCCGCTGATCACATAGTGGCTGCCCGCGTCGTTGAGCACGGCCTTGGTGCGCAAGCTGGCCGCGTCGGAGCCACTGCCCGGCTCCGTTAAGCAGTAAGACGCCAACTTCTGCCCGGTCGTCAGCGCTTCACACCACTGCGCCTTGAACGCCTCGGTGCCCCAACTGGCAACCATCCAGGTGGCCATATTGTGTATGGTCAGCATCGCCGTGGTGGCGGTGCAACCGGTCGACAGGGCTTCAAATATGAGCGCGCTGTCCAGTCGCGACAGGCCCAAGCCACCGGCTTCCTCTGGCGTGTACAAGCTGCAAAGACCCAGCTCACCGGCCTTTTGAATAACGTCCTTGGGGAAATGATGGGTTTTGTCCCACTCGGCAGCAAAAGGGGCCAACTCGGCGTCGGCAAACTGCCGCGCCATGTCGACAAAGGCTTGTTGCTCTTCAGATAAATTGAAATTCATGCACGTTCCTTGGCGGAGCGAGGATTGAACACGGAATTTGCGGGCTGTGGGCGGCCGGTGTGGCTCGCCCGCCAACGCGCAGCTTGCAACCCCTTGCTCAAACGCGTCGCGAGTCCTACTTCAGCGTAATGGTCATGTTCTGACCTTCGACGATGCCGCTTTCCGGCCAACGGGCCGTCACGGTTTTGGTTTCGGTATAGAAACGCACCGCCTGCTTGCCGTAAGCGTGCAGATCGCCATAGAAGGAGTTCTTCCAGCCGGTGAAGGAGAAGAACGGCAGTGGCACCGGAATGGGGATGTTGATCCCCACCTGCCCCACTTCGATCTCATGTTGATATTTGCGCGCAGCGGCGCCGGAGTTGGTGAAGATGGAGGTGCCGTTGCCAAACGGGTTGGCATTGACCAGAGCGATGGCTTCACTGAGGGTTGCCACCTCAACGCAGGACAGCACCGGGCCGAAGATCTCCTCTTGATAGATCCGCATCTCGGGAGTCACCCCGGCAAACACGGTGGGGCCGACCCAGTTGCCCGCTTCATGGCCCGGCAGGGTGAAGTCCGAGCCATCCACTAGGCAGCGAGCGCCTTGTTGTTTGCCAGACTCGATCAGCTCCAGTACCCGCGCTTTGGCCTGCGGGTTAATGAGCGGGCCATAGCCGGCGTCCGGATCGTCCCACAAGCCGGGACGCACCTTGGCCACCTCGGCGGCGACCTCGTCGATCCACGCCTTGGTTTGGCCGACGAACACCGCGACCGAAATCGCCATACAGCGTTGACCGGCCGCGCCGACCGAGGCGCCCACCAGTTGGTTAATCACGGTTTGTTTGTCCGCGTCCGGCATGATCACCATGTGATTCTTCGCCCCGGCGAACGCCTGCACCCGCTTCATATGATCGGTGCCGGTTTTGTAGATGTGTTGGCCGACGGGCACGGAGCCGACAAAGGAGATGGTGTTGACATCCGGGTGGGTCAGCAGCGGATCGACCACGGTGCGATCGCCATGCACCACATTAAGCAGCCCCTTCGGCGCGCCCGCCTGCTCGAACAACTCGGCCAGACGCATTGGGGTCAGTGGATCCTGCTCGGACGGCTTGAGCACAAAGCCGTTGCCGCAGGCGATGGCCATGGGGAACATCCACAGGGGGATCATCGCCGGGAAGTTAAAGGGGGTGATCCCCACACACACGCCCAGCGGCTGAATGTAGCTGTAGGTGTCGATCCCGCGGGCCACGTTCTCGACGGTCTCGCCCATCATCATGCTGGCGATATTAGCCGCCTGCTCCACCACCTCGATGCCGCGCCAGACGTCGCCCTTGGCGTCTTCGAAGGTCTTGCCGGTTTCCTGTGATAGCAGGGTCGCCAGCTCGTCATGGTGCTCCTTGAGCAGATGCTGATAGCGCAGCATCACCCGCGCACGCTCAGACACGGCGACCTCTTTCCAGCTCTGCTGCGCCTGCTTGGCGGCAGCAACGGCCTGGTTGATCTCAGTCTGAGTGGCGCTGCGCAACTGGGCAATGGGTTGGTTATTGGCCGGGTTGGTTACGGCGATGAGGTGCTCACCAGTGCCGGGGGTGTACTCGCCCCCGATAAGGTGATGGACTTGTGCTGTCATGTGCTTATCTCCCAGATAAGACCCGCCACACGGCCGTGTGGCGGGGAAATTCAAAGGGAGCGACCGTTGTTATCGGTTTGCTGGCCGTTCCCTGTTGGTGCGAAAGGGTTAAACCAGCTCGACCGCCAGCGCCGTTGCTTCACCGCCGCCGATACACAAAGAAGCCACGCCGCGCTGCAAACCACGCGCCTTCAGTGCATGCAACAAGGTGACGATGATGCGGGTGCCGGAGCAGCCGATGGGGTGGCCTAAGGCGCAGGCGCCGCCATTGACGTTGACCTTGGCGGGATCCAGTCCCAGCTCCGACGTCGCCAGCATGGTGACCATGGCAAAGGCTTCGTTGAGCTCAAACAGATCAACATCGTCGGTGGTCCATTCCAGCTTATTGAGCAACTTGCTGACCGCCCCGACCGGCGCCAGGGTAAACTCGGCGGGCTCCTGAGCGTGGGTGCTGTGGCCGATGATCTTGGCCAGGATCGGCATCTCATTGGCGTGGGCGTACGCTTCGGTGGTGACGATCAACGCGGCGGCACCGTCGGAGATGGAGCTGGAGTTGGCGGCGGTGATGCTGCCATCTTTGGCAAAAGCCGGACGCAGTGCGGGGATCTTATCCGGACGCGCGTTGCCGGGCTGCTCATCCATGCTAACGGTGACGTCGCCTTTGCGGGTCTGGTAGGTGACCGGCTCGATCTCGGCCTCAAATGCACCGGTTTCGATCGCCGCGTTGGCACGACGCAGACTTTCCAAGGCAAACGCATCCATCTGCTCGCGGGTCAGGCCGTATTGATCCGCCGTTGCTTGGGCATAGGTCCCCATCGCACCGCCGGTATAGGCGTCTTCCAGACCATCAAACATCATATGATCGTAGACACTGCCGTGGCCCATGCGCAAACCGCCACGCGCCTTGTCCAGCAAGTAGGGCGCGCCGGACATGCTCTCCATGCCACCGGCCACGACCACCTCGGCGCTGCCGGCCTTGATCAGATCGTGCGCCATCATGACGGTCTTCATGCCCGAGCCACACACCTTATTGAGTGTCGTCGCTCCCACGCTCAGTGGCAGTTCGGCCCCCAAGGTGGCCTGACGTGCCGGCGCTTGGCGCAACCCGGCGGGCAAGACGCAGCCCATCAACACTTCATCCACTTGCTCGCCGGCGATCCCCGCCCGCGCGATCGCCGCCTTGATCGCCGTCGCCCCGAGGGTGGGGGCCGCAACCGAGCTGAGACTGCCCTGAAATCCCCCCATGGGGGTTCGGACCGCTGCCGCGATAACAATTGCTACTTCCTTAGCCATTCCTACTCTCCAATGTAAGCCGATTGTTACAAGACTACTGCAAATGTGACGTTTACGGCAACGTAAACTATCCACTAGCGGCGCAGATAGTTCATTGACCGTTTGTCACAGCTGCGTGACACCTTCTGCCCGGTCTGGGAGGGCCGGGCGGAAAGCTTAAACATCAGTGTCCTAGCGACAGATGACAGCGTCATGGCGCCCTAACTGGTCAGTCCAGAGTGAACACTGACTTACTCTATTGAGACAGATATAGCCGCGAAAACCCAGCCGTTATTTCATCTGTATAACCGCCACCAATCGGCCAATAATCGACAGCGTTTCTTTCTCTGAAAGACACAGGTTGCGCAGCCGCTCCTATCTTTACCTCTCACTCTCTGCTGGAAGCACTAATGGATACCATGACCAATTGGGCCGTACGCGCGTTAGAGCTCAGTGCCGCGCTGTTTATCTTTCTGCTCGGCACCCTGGTGCTCACGGTGCTGGTGTTATATATCCGTGACATCAGCCAGACCCAACAGGCGATCCGACGCAACTATCCCGTGGTCGGCCGATTCCGCTATTGGTTCGAGCACATGGGCGAGTTTTTCCGCCAATACTTCTTTGCCCAAGACCGGGAAGAGATGCCGTTTAACCGGGCCCAGCGCAGTTGGATCTACCGGGCCGCTAAGAACATCGACTCGACAGTGGCTTTCGGCTCGACCCGCGCACTGAATCAACCCGGCGAAGTGATCTTCCTTAACTGCCTGTTTCCGACTCTGAAGGAGGATGCGGTCGCGCCCGAGCCGATCACCTTCGGCGATCCCCACTGCCCCACGCCCTACGTCACCCAGAGTTTCTTCAATATCTCAGGCATGAGCTTTGGCGCGCTGTCGGTGCCGGCGGTACAGGCGTTGTCACAAGGGGCTGCGCAGGCGGGCGTCTGGATGAACACCGGTGAGGGCGGGCTCTCGCCTTATCACTTGGAAGGGGGCGCCGACATCGTCTTTCAGATCGGCACCGCCAAGTACGGCGTGCGGGACAGTGCGGGTCAGCTCGACGATGAACGACTCAAGGCCGTGGCCGCACATCAACAGGTTAAGATGTTTGAGATCAAGCTGTCGCAGGGGGCGAAGCCGGGCAAAGGCGGGATCCTACCGGCCGAGAAGGTCACCGAGCAGATCGCCACCATCCGCGGGATCCCGGCCGGGCAGGATTCTATCAGCCCCAACGGCCACCCGGAGATCCGCACCGTGGCGGATCTGCTCGATATGATCCAACGCGTCCGCACTGTCACCGGCAAGCCGGTGGGCTTTAAGGCGGTGTTAGGCGCCACCGACTGGCTCGAGCAACTGGCCGAGCAGATCAAGCTGCGCGGCCTGCCCGCCGCGCCGGATTTTATCAGTCTGGACTCCGCCGACGGCGGCACCGGTGCCGCGCCGCAATCACTGATGGACTATATGGGGCTGCCGCTCAAGCGCAGCCTGCCGCTGTTGGTGGATTGGCAGCAGCGGCATGGCTTTACATCGCGGATCCGCATTATCTGCTCTGGCAAGCTGGTTAACCCCTCCGATGTGGCCTGGGCCTTGTGCGTGGGCGCCGACGCGGTGGTCTCCGCCCGCGGCTTTATGTTTGCCTTGGGGTGTATTCAGGCGCTGCAGTGCAACAAGAATACCTGCCCAACCGGGATCACCACCCACGATCCCAAGCTGCAACGCGGCTTAGTGGTGGCCGACAAGAGCCAACGGGTGGCCAACTACGCCAGCAACATGATGCATGAGGTTGGGGTGATCGCCCACTCCTGTGGCGTCAAAGGGCCGCATCAGCTGAAACCCCAGCACGCCCAGATCATCAATGATCATGGCCTGCCGGTGCCGCTATCCGAGCTCATTCAGCCCGGAACCCACAGCCGATAAGCCCCGCCCGGCTGGGGCTTGCAATCGCACGCCTCAGTGGGCAAAACCGGCGGTGATGTGATTGATCCGGTGGATCTCCTGCGCCACTTTATCGGCTTCTTTGCTGGTGGTTTCAATATCGCCGAGCGTAGCCTGAGTCTGCTTGTCCACCGAGCTAAGGGTGTCGCTGATCTCACGGATCACCACACTCTGCTCTTCGATGGCGGTCGCCACGTGCGCGGCTTTATGATCCAGCTGATCCATCAGGGTCACGATCCCTTCGAAGATCCCGCGTGCACCGTCCACTTCAATGCTGGTTTGCCCAAACTGAGCGCTGCTGGCACCGATCTGATCCACCACACTGCTCACGCGCTTCTGCAACTGTTCCAGCGTATGGCCGATCTCTTGGGTCGAGGTCTGGGTTCGACCCGCCAATGCCCGTACCTCATCGGCAACCACAGCAAAGCCTCGGCCCTGCTCGCCGGCACGGGCCGCCTCGATCGCTGCGTTTAGCGCCAGAAGATTGGTCTGATCGGCGATCTCGGCGATGACGCCAGTCACCTGAGTGATCTGCGCCGCGTATTGCTCCAGCTCGCCGATCACCTGCAGCGAATCGGCTAGCTGGCGATTGAGTTGCTCGGTGTGCTCCGCACTGCGGGCAATAATGCTGCCGCCCCGATTGGCTTCGCTGTGAACCTGGCGCGTCTCTTCCGCCGACATTTCACTGTGACGGGCCACATCGGCGATGGCGACGCTCATCTGCTCGACCGCCGCCACCATCTGCGTAAGCTTAACGCCCTGCTCTATCGCCGCCTGCTCACTGGTTTGACTGACCTCGCGCAGTTGTTGGGCACTGACATCGACGCTGCTACAGCCATGCGCGACGCCCGATATCGCTTGATGCAGCTTGGCCATTAGGCGATTGAACGCCTCTGCCAACTGACCCAATTCATCCTTTGCACCAACCGGTAGACGCGCCGCCAGATCGCCATCCCCTTCCGACAGATCGCGCAACTGCTCGCGCACCGCGATCACCTGATCGGAGATAAAACGCGGCAGCCAAGCCGCCAGTGCGAGGATCACCAACAACACTCCACTCAACAACCCCCACTGCAATCGCTGACTTTGTAGCGTATGCGCTCGGGTCAGATCTGACATGCGGTCGCCTTCCAGGATCAGCTCCTCGGTCATCTTGTCTGCCAATCCCCGGGCTGCGTCAAAGGCCGCTAAACCGTCGCCTGCCGACAGCAGTGTAGCTTGCGCCAACCGGCCTTCATCAGCCAGTGAAAACACGGTCTCCGACAGGTTCAGCCATGCCTGCAATTTCGGGGTGAATTCCAAATAATATTGCCGGATCTGCGGATCATCCAACAGCTGAACCGCCTCACCGAGCCGCGCCCGCGCCTGACTCAGGTTGTCTTGGTATGCCTGCGCCTGCGTCGTCGTGGACAGGCCCTGTTCGCGCAGATCGATATAACTGCGTTGCGCCAGCAAGGCCTGATACAGATCCCGATCGGCATTGAGCACCCGTTGAATGGCAGGCAGGATCTGCTCGTTCTGATATTCGCTGTCCTTCGCCAACTGAGCCTGACTCCAAAACCCAGCGATGGCATAAAGCACAATTAATACGCTGATAAGCAGCAACGGCGACCGTATTTTCCAAGCGATCGACCAATCGCGAAAGTGTGTCATGCTCATATCCTTATAGAGGGCCTGCCGCCATCTTAAGATCTATTCACCTTCGCACCTTGACTTGAATCATCTTCCTTATGGACACAGGAAAAACTAAAAAAAACAACATCTTTTCAGCTCACTCCCAAGGAGTCATGGCGTCCATATCGTTCAGATCGAACGGCGTCTGCTGGTAGACGTAGTAGTTGAGCCAATTGGACACCAGCAGGGCACCATGGGCATGCCAACGGGCGTGCGGCGTTTGGGTCGGATCGTCGTTGGGAAAGTAATTGTGCGGGATCTGCGGTGCCAGCCCAGCGGCGAGATCGCGCCGATACTCGGTCTGCAAGGTGGTGCGGGTGTATTCGGGGTGGCCGGTGACAAACAAATTGCGGTTATTGCTGTCGACCACCAAATACGCACCGGCTTGATCGGATTCGGCCAGCACGGTGAGTTCATCGTGCGCCTTGAGCTGATCAAGCGAGATCTGCGCCAATCGAGAGTGAGGCACCCAGAATTCATCGTCAAAGCCCCGCAGCAGCGGCACATGCTGATGAACCCGCTGATGGCGAAACACGCCGGAGATCTTCTCCTCACGCAGATAGCGCTTGAGGCCATACAGGTGATAGAACGCCGCGTGCGCCGCCCAGCACAGAAACAGCACCGAGGTGGCGTGCTGCTGTGACCAGTCGATGATCCCACGGATCTCATCCCAGTATTGCACCTGCTCAAACTCGAGATCCCCCAGCGGCGCACCCGTGATGATCAACCCATCGAAGTTGGTGTGCTTAACCTGCTCAAAATCGCGATAGAAGGCGTTCATATGATCGCAGGGCGTGTGCCGGGAGGGGCGGCTGTGGATCCGCAACAACTCGACGTCCACCTGCAGCGGGGTGTTACCCAGCAGACGCAACAACTGAGTTTCGGTCTCGATCTTGTTCGGCATAAGATTCAAGATCAACACCTTAAGCGGCCGGATATGCTGTGATTCGGCCCGCTCCTCGGACATCACGAAAATGTTCTCGCCCCGCAAGATCGCGGAAGCGGGCAAACTGTCGGGCACCTTAACCGGCATACGACTCCCTCCTTTAGACTGAAGCTCCTGTTATAACAGGACATCTGGACGTCCACAAGCCCAGATGGCTTTCTTCAGTGCTTGTCGGCGTCGATTACGATCACTATGATCAGGGCTCCTTCCGCTGCTAACCCAAGATACGCCCCTATGGATCAACTCAGTGCCATTATTATTGGCGCCAACTCCGCCCTGTCGCAGGCATTAGCGCTGCAACTGATCAATGATAACGTCCGTCTGGGTCTGATGGCCGCAGACACCGACGCGCTGGCCCCTTTGATGGACAAACTGCCTGACAACGCCGAGCTGGTGGCGATCGATATCTTCGATCCTGAAGCCTGTCGCAGTGCCTTCAGCCAGTTGTGGGATACGCTGGATGGCGCCGCGCTGGTGGTGATCAACACCGCGGCCTCGGGGCTGGATCTGTCCCTGCCCTACGCGCTGGATAAGCAGATCAACGCCGTCAATGTTGAGGGCTTTACCGCCCTGGCCAACGCCGCCTTCACGCAGATGGTCGAGCAAAAGTATGGCCAACTGGCGGCGTTTACCTCCATCGCCGGTGAACGCGGTGGCCCGCAGATCGCCTTTCACGCCTCCAAAGCCTACCAACAGAACTATCTACAGGGGCTGCGTCTGCATGCGCAACGACTGAAGTTGCCGATCACCATCAGTGACATACGCTTAGGGTACATCGACAAGATGCAAGGTCGTGGCAGCAAAACTTGGGGCGGCTCACTGGATAAGATCTCCAGCCAGATCATCCGCGCCCTGCGCAAGGCCAAGCCTCAGGTGTACGTCACCCGCCGCTGGCGTTTTATCAGCTGGCTCACCCGGGCGCTGCCGGAGTTCATCTACAACAAACGCAAATACAAATAACGGGACAACAGCATGCCAAGGGACGCGTTAATCACTCAACTGTCCGAACATCTCAGTCAGCAACTGGGCCACACGGTGGACGATCCCACCCTGCCGGCGCAGTTGGCCGAGCTGTTCTACGACGCCATGCTGGACTGGCAGGCGCCGGAGCTGACTCAGGGGAAGGTCGGGGCCATTATCGCCTGCTCCTTTGGCTACGCGCGCCAGGAGAACGGCAACATCATCGCGGGCCCGATGAATGCGCAGCTGGCCGATGTGGTGGTGGCGCTGCAACAGCAGCATCAGTGCCGGGTGTTTGCCCAGTGGGAGATCGCCGAGGCGATCGGCAACCGCATCGATCACACCCAGCTGACCGCCATCCACCCGGATATCGATCCCCATGACGCCACCGTGACCTACCTCAGCACCACAGGTGTCCTCAACAAGGTGATCAAAGCCCTGTCGTTTGAACCGCCGGAGCTGGGCAATGTGTTGATGGTGGCCTGGCGCCACCACATCACCCGCACCGTCAATGCCGCGCGCCAATGTGGCTTCCACGCCTGGTCGGCGCCACTGGATACGCTCCCCAGCGACTACGATCCGGCCTCGGGCCAGGCCTGGACCCGCAATCCGCGGGATTATTTGCTGCACGATGTGGTGGCCCGGATCCCACTGCTCAAAGAGGAGTTGTCCCCCCGCCCGATCTGGTACAAAGCCCATGACTGAGCCCGCCCAGACAGGGTAATATCTCCGTCAGACCGTTACACATTTTCGAGGCTAAGAGACCATTGACTACGCCCACGCTGATCCCACTTAACGCCCTAGGCGTACTGCGCGCCCACGGTGACGATCGCCAGAGTTACCTGCAAGGCCAGCTCACCTGCGATCTGGTGAAGCTCGACCCGACCCAGTGGCACTTTGGTGGCCATTGCGATCCCAAGGGTAAGCTGATCGCTGCGTTCCGCTGGCTACACAGTAACGACGAGATCCTAATGTTGATGCCGAGCTCGCTGATCCCACTGGAGCAAGCCGCTTTGGGCAAATACGCGGTGTTCAACAAGGTGGAATTCGTTGATGCCAGCGCAGACTATCAGTGTTTTGCCCTGCTCAATGGCCAGGCGCTGCTGGCCGACTGGTCCGGCAGCGGCAATCTGCGCCAGCAAGGCCGGATCAGCGCACTGCTGGACGGGGAGCGCGCGCTGCTGCTACTGCCGCAAGGCGTGGAGCTGCCCGAGTCGCTGGCGCAACTGGCTCAAAGCGAGCAAGCGGCCTTTATCGCCAGTGAGCTGGAGGCGGGACGTCCTTGGTTTGAGGCCGAGCACACCGGGGAGTTCGTGCCGCAGATGGTGAATTTGGATGCCATCGGCGGTGTCCAGTATGACAAGGGCTGTTACATCGGCCAGGAGACGGTGGCTCGCATGCATTTTCGCGGCGGCAATAAGCGCGCCCTGTATGTACTGCAAGGGGCGGCGACCGACGGGGACACCTTGGAGATGCAACTGGGCGACAACTGGCGCCGAGCGGGCACCATCGTGGCCAAACAGCTGGTGGGCGAGCAGATCTGGCTGACGGCGATCATGAACAAGGCGCTGGAGCCGGACACCGCCTTCCGCCTAGGGGACACCCCGCTGACCCTGGCGCCATTGCCCTACGCGCTGTTCAGCACGGAAACGAAATAACCTAACAGCACGCCACGGCGTGCTGTTTTTTTACTGCGCGAGCTTAGGAGGTTGCTATGGAGATCCACCACCCGGAACAACTGGACCCTCAGATCTTGCTGGGGATCGTCAATGAAAAGCTGCGGCTGGGCAGTGGCAATCTGGCCGATCTGGCTGCCGAGATGGATCTCAGCAGCCTGCAGCTGGAGCAGCGCCTGGCTGAGATCGGCTTTCGCTATCGACGCGACGTCAATCAATTCCGCCGCGGTTGACGCCCTATTGGGGGGCCACCGCCTGGGTAATGGGATCTTGATGCCCCGCCAGCCAATCGATCAACGCGGGCTGAGCCGAGCGCCAGCTCAGCTCGGGGTGGCGAAAATCCAAGTATTCCAACAGCACCAACAAGCGGATCGCCACCACAGAGCGTCGAACCGGCAGGGCCTCTAATTGCCCGGACAACGCCGCCAATCCGGCGTGCAGCGACTGTTGGTGGCGCTCAATCCACTTGGCCGACGCTGTCCCCTCCTCCTGGCGGGTCTTCTCCACCTGCAGTGCAACCGCGGCGTCCATCAGCCCGATCACCAGCTCATTGAGCAAGCCCAACGTCCAATTCCCCGATAGGCCGCGATGGTGGCGACCATCACCGAGCCGCTCATCCAGATAGCGGCAGATATAGCGGCTGTCATACAGCGCGCCGATATCCGTTAGCAGACAGGGGATCTTGCCTAGGGGGTTGCACCGCCGCAACTGGGCATCGTCGGTGAACGGATTGACGATCACCTCCTCCAGCTCAATGGCCAGGTAACGACTTAGGATCCGAACCACCCGTGCGTAGGGCGACGCGTCGGAGTAATAGAGGATCACCAGTACTTCTCCACGGTGATCTGGCCGGGGGTTCGCCGCAGGTTTTTACGCAGCCCCATCCCCTCCAGAACCGCCACCGTCTCGCGGATCATCTCGGGATTGCCGCAGATCATGGTTTGGGTCCGTGCCGGCTTGATCGGCACACCGACCGCCTCCTCCAAGCTCCCCTCGCTGATCAACTGCGGGATCCGCCCCTGCAACATGCCATCAACCGCTTCACGGCTCACCACGGGCACGAAGTGAAAGGCCTCAGGGTGCGCCTGCTCCAGCGCCCGGATCTGCTCAAGGTAAGCCAGATCGGATAACTCACGCACCGCGTACACCAGGATAAAGCGTTCATAACGATCCCAGCAGTCCTCACTGTGCAGGATCGACAGGAAAGGCCCGACGGCCGTGCCGGTGGCAAACATCCACAGCTCTCGCCCTGCCGGGACCTCATCTAAGGTCAGAAATCCGCTGGGCCGCGGTGACACCATCACTTCATCCCCGGCGTGCAGATCCTGCAGCTTGGGGGATAACTCCCCCTCTTCCACCTTGACCGCCAGAAACTCCAACAGCGGATCATGCGGGGCGTTCACATAGGAATAGGCACGCTGAACCCGCTCCCCCTGCTGCTCTAACGCCAACTTACCAAACTGGCCGGCGATAAAGGGTTCCACCTCCGCTTCCACCTTGAGACTAAATAGCCGGTCATTCCAATCGATCCGCTCTACGACCTTGCCCTGAACCCATGTACTCATGCATACCCTCACTGGCTAAATTGCAGTCACTCCTACAGCATACTCCTGCCTTAGAAAAAGAAAAACCCCGCTTAAAAGCGGGGCTTAGTCAAGTTTGTCGCGCTTTTTATTTGCCGCTCAGCGCCACAGCGTCGGCGGACACCGACTCGGTGCGATCGACAATGGTCACCACCGCGGCGTCCCCTACCACGTTAGCCGAGGTGACAAACATATCGATGATCCGATCGACCGCGATGATCAACGCGAACGCCGTTTCCACCGGTAAACCCATCTGGTGGATCAACACACCGATCATCACCGCGCCGCCACCAGGCACCCCACCGGCGCCGACGGACAGCAAGAACACCGCCGCGATCAATGCCGGGATCTGCTCCATGCTGATCGGCACGTTAAAGGCATTGGCCAGGAAGAACGCGGCGATGGTGATGTAGATAGACACCCCGCCCATATTCATGGTCGCGCCCAGTGGCACACCAAAACCAGCGGTGGCTTGAGACACGCCCAGCTTCTCGGTCAGGGTCCGCATGGTCACAGGAATGGACGCATTGGAGCTGGCGCAGGAGAGTGAGAACATCATCTGCTCACGGGTCTTGCGACGAAACTCCGATGCAGAGATATCCGTGGTCAGGCCAACCACCAGAGGATAAACCACAAACAGCCACAGCAGCAGCAGCCCTACCACCAATGCGATGTAGCCTGCCACCGACACAAACGTGCCTGCTTCCAGTGTGGCACCCAGCTTCAGCATCAGGGCGAAGACACCATAAGGCGCCAGGCTCATCACCAAGGTAATGGCGGTCATCATGATCTTATTGGCCTTGCGGAACGCCTTGGCCACACTGTCCATTTCGCTGCCGAGCATTTTGATGACAAAGCCCAGCATCAAGGCCATGAAAATGATCTGCAGCATGTTGCCAGAGGAGAACGCGGCCACGGGATTGCGCGGCACAATATCCATTATCAAGGCAGAGATACTCGGCAACTCCGTGGTCGCGATCGCCAACTCCCCAACCTGAGGCAGTTGAACCCCGGTCCCCGGTCGCAGGATCAGCGCCACAACCAGCGCCACCGAGATCGCCACCAAGGTATTGAGGATGTACAAACCAAAGGTCTTACCGCCCAAGCGGCCAAAGCTTTGGATATCCGGTAGCTGTGTGATGCCGCTGACGATCGACACAAACACCAAAGGCACAACCAACATCATGATCAGGTTAACAAACATGCCGCCGGCCATATCGGCCAGACCAACAGCCGGTGCCGCCAACGCATCACTGCCGATGATCTGCAGCAGGGCGCCTAACAGTAGGCCAGAAAACAGACCGATAAAGATCTTCTTGGAGAGCGAATTGGACGGCATTTTTGTTCCTTATCTGAGGAAAAGTCAGTGGCACAACTCCCTGTACCGTAAACGCTGGCTCATTCCCTGCCAGTCTGGTCAATTTTGCCAGTCGATTGTACTGGTGCACAGCGGGTTGGAATAGCGTTACATTTTCAGTAAAAATAAGTGAACACAACTGGATAGGAAAATCAAAGCCAGACAAAACTCAACGAGAGACCCAGCTTTAACAGGACAATTCACCATAAAGGCATCACCAAAAAGAGCAAAAGCCCAAACGAGAGTCCCGTCACGCAACTGGAACTTTAGCAGCACAGACGTTACCCCAGCCCACTTCGCCGCCGTAGAGCACTCCCAGCAACCGCATTGGCAGCACAAAGCACTAGGTCAGCACACCCCAGCCGACATATTATCTAGCAATGCCCACTCCAATATCGACAAATGTTACCTGAGCGCGTGGCTCACTGCCGAAACGGCAACGCTGCGAGATCCCATTGCAACCAATGCATGCTCCGTCACCAACAGCGATGTTGTGGCTGTACGCTGCCTGCCGGCCCCATGCCCTTGAACCCGCACGGCCCCCCCGCTCCAATGCGGCGCAAAGCCCGCATGCCCGACCGGCTTATCGCCAACCAACCGGGCCGACTCACCGCGCCAAGCCATGGGGCAACACAAGCAACAACATACCGAGACACTGGCCACTACGACCCGACGAAGCGGCCGAACCTCGCTAACGGGCTCGCGCTCACCGAGCCAACCTGGCACGTCCGCAAAGCCAAACTGTCGAACCGACCGGGATAGCCGCCGGTTGCAGTAGCAACATTCCATTCCGGTGACTTGAAATCCCGTTAAATAGCTGTCTTCATTGGGGTTAAAATCACGTTGCTCGGTGAGCGTTCACGTCCGCTTACCGTCGCCAGGGAGAGCACATGCCTCAGGGATCTTTCGCTTGTTTGCCGGCCACAGCTCAGGGCTAACCCATGCGCATAGATAGGTTCGTCCACAGCTGCGCGACCGCTCAATGGATCGGAATGCGGGAGCAGCAACAAGATAGCTGCAGTATTGAGACACTGCCGGACAGCCGTGGCACCCTGATGTTGGTGTGTGATGGGATCGGCGGTGCCCCCGCCGGAGATGTGGCATCGGGCTTGGCGCGATTGCATTTTGTCGAGTATGTCCGGCGTCACGCCGAAGAGCCGATCGCATCGGTCCTGCAGCAAGCGTTGCAGTACACCAATGAACAGCTCGAGCTTCACACCCAGCTCTACACCCGCCACCGCGGTATGGGCACCACCCTAACCGCCGCCTGGATCCGCGGGGCAGAGCTGTGGTGGATCAGTGTGGGCGATTCACCGCTGTGGCTTTGGCATAAGGCGCGATTACAACGACTGAACGCCGATCATTCCGGTCGAGCGCAGCAAGATCATAACGGCGAGCAGGCAAAGTGGTTTCAACGCCTGCAGGAGAACCGGCTGAGCTCGTCACTGCAGGGCAGAGCGATATCGAAGATAGACGCCAATCGCCACCCGCGGCGCTTATCATCGGGCGATCAGATCCTCATCGCCAGCGATGGGCTGTTGTCCCTGACCCAGGCGCAAGTCAATCACCAACTGACGGTGTCCACTGATGTCCAGCAAGGGAGCGAGGGGCTGATCACGGCATTAAAGCAACAGGCCGATGAGCAGCAAGATAACACCGCCATCGCGCTGGCCCGGCTGGGCTCACACCGGCCACTGCGCATTCGACATGCGGTTGCGCTGCTGTCTCTGCTGCTGATCGGCTCGAGTCTGGCACTGCTCCTGACTTAACGGCTGAGATAGAAAGGCTGAGATAGAAAAGCTGAGACCGAAAGGCTGAGATAGAAAGGAGATATTAAGGGGGAAGGCCCGCTCTCAGCGGTGCCGCACGCTCAGTCTTGCTCGTCGACACCGAGCGATGGCTCGGCGGCTTCGTCCGTCGCAGACAGATGTTGCTCGAGTGCGTCCTGCAGCAAGGTTAATTGTTGTTGCAGTGGGAATTCGCGCAGATCGTGCAACGCTAGGGTGCGAGCCAACTGTGCCAGCTGCCCTTCAATGGCCAACAAATAGATCTCACGCCCGGCCTTGTCCTGCTCATCCAGTTGCTGAAGATCGTTGCCCAGATGGTGTGCATGCGCGATGGCAAAGCGTGTGGCTTCAGCCCGCTCTGCGATCTGCTCCAGTGCCCGTGGCGATCCCTCCACCAAGGCCCAGGCCGCTTCCAGCGTTGCGCTGGCCTGAGCGAAGGTCTGGGGCGCGGTTTGATCCAGGCTGGCCGCCCGCAACTGCTCCAGCGACTGGCGGTGATCCGTTAGGTAGAGATCCCGGACCGTGCTGACTTCCAGTTCATGTTGATGCCTAAGCAGCTCCGGCTTGCCGGATCGAACCCGGGACAAGCGTCCGGCCGCCACCGCATCGACCAAGCCTTTCAGGCGCTGATCCAGCTGCTGATAGCGGCCAGGATGCAAACTCGCAGCATTGAGGCTGCGCAGAACCTCCCGGTTGGCAAACGCCAGAGCCAAGTGCTCCATCGCCAGCTCTCGCACCCCCTTGGCCTCATCGAAGGCCGCCTCCGAGTCCTGCAGGGCTTCCTGCGCCGCCTGCAGACGAGAGCGGGTACTGAACACCCCAAGGCGTTCATACATCCGCGCGGGATCCTCGCCAAACAAGGCATATTGCGCCTTCGCATCTTGCAGCGCGGTTCGCGCCTTACGGACTTGCGCCGTCGCGAACCAACCCAGATCGTCATCCTGCGCCAATGTTTCCAGCTGCACGATCCGCAGGGCAACGTCATCCACCAGCGCCTGACGCTGATCCTGGCTTTGTTCCAGCTGTTCCACCGTCGGCCCACTGGCACAGGCGGTCAGCAAAGTAAGCAGCAACAGAGGCAATGACAGGATCTTCACAAGCAGTACAACTCAACTCGATGAATGGGACGGAGGGCAGACAGTGTACCTATCGCAGCCTTTCGGCTCCAGTCAGTCGACGCGCGAAGAGGCAAAAACGCGGATCGGATAACCATTATCGGGCGAGAAGTCAGGCACACGCCTTAATTAGGCGACGCCAAGATGGCCAAGCTGCACAGCCAGACCGAAAAAAGCGACAAAAAAACCCGCCAAGTGGCGGGTTTGATTTGATGGGGCTCGACGATCAGTCGGCTTTCTGGCCACCCTGTGGGCGCATCGCCGGGAACAGGATCACGTCACGGATGGTGTGGGTGTTGGTGAACAACATCGCCAGACGGTCGATACCAATGCCCTGGCCCGCGGTCGGTGGCAGGCCGTGCTCCAGCGCGGTGATGTAATCTTCATCGAAGTACATCGCCTCATCGTCGCCAGCATCCTTAGCATCCACCTGAGCCAGGAAACGCTGCTTCTGATCTTCGGCGTCGTTCAGCTCGGAGAAGCCGTTGGCCACTTCACGGCCACCGATGAAGAATTCGAAGCGATCGGTAATGAACGGGTTGTGATCATTGCGGCGCGCCAGCGGCGAGATATCGGCCGGGTACTCGGTGATGAAAGTCGGCTGGATCAGCTTAGGCTCCGCGGTTTCACCGAAGATCTCCTCCAGCAGCTGGCCACAGGTCCAGAATTTCTCAACGTAGATCTCCAGCGACTCAGCGATCTTCACCATGTAATCGCGATCCTGCACCTTGTCGTAATCCAGCGCCTGGATCAGCGCGTTGTCCGGGTTGTACTGCTTGGTCGCGTCCAACATGCTCAGACGTGGGTAGCTGCCACCGAACTCAACGGTTTCCTCGCCATAAGGCATGGAAGTAGATCCCAGGATCTCCTGCGCCACGGTGGACAGCATCTCCTCGGTCAGATCCATCAGATCGTTATGATCCGCGTACGCCATGTAGAACTCCATCATGGTGAACTCAGGATTGTGACGCGGCGACAGGCCTTCGTTACGGAAGTTACGGTTGATCTCAAACACGCGATCAAACCCACCCACGACCAAACGCTTGAGGTACAGCTCAGGGGCAATACGCAGGAACATCTGCTGATCCAGCGCATTGTGATGGGTGATGAACGGACGGGCAGACGCACCGCCTGGGATCACCTGCATCATCGGGGTTTCCACTTCCATGAAGTTCTTGGACTCCATGAAACGGCGAATGCCGGCAACCAGCTTTGAGCGGATCTGGAAAGCACGACGGGAATCTTCGTTAACGATCAGGTCAACATAGCGCTGACGGTAGCGCTGCTCCTGATCGGTTAGGCCGTGGAACTTCTCAGGCAGCGGACGCAGTGCCTTGGTCAGCAACTGGTACTCGCCCATGTCCACGTACAGATCGCCCTTGCCGGACAGGTGCAGTTGCCCCTTGATACCGATAATGTCACCGATATCCAGGCCGCCAATGGCTTTCAGTGCTTTCTGCACATCCTTAGAGGCATAGCCCTGGATGCGACCGGACACATCCTGGATCGCCAGAAACGGGCCGCGCTTCGCCATAATACGACCGGCGATGGAGACGATGTGACCCGCTTCGGCCAGTTCTTCCTTGGTATTTTCACCAAACTCGGCCTGCAGATCCGCCGCCTGATGGGTCGGACGCCAAGTGTTAGGGTGACCATTGGCGTCACAGTCCTGGCGGATGGTGTCCAGCTTGGCACGGCGCTCAGCGATCAGCTTGTTTTCGTCTTGTACTTTTTCAGTCATTTCAATCAATCCTTACGGGCCGCTCTTTACAGACCGGACTTGAGGCTGGCCACGATAAAGCGATCCAGATCGCCATCCAGAACCGCCTGAGTGTTGCGGGTTTCAACGCCGGTACGCAGATCTTTAATCCGAGAATCATCCAGTACGTAGGAGCGGATCTGACTGCCCCAACCGATGTCGGACTTGGCGTCTTCCGCCGCCTGCTTCTCAGCATTTTGCGCGTTCAATTCCAGCTCGTAGAGCTTGGCCTTGAGCTGCTTCATCGCCTGATCTTTGTTCTTGTGCTGAGAACGTTCGTTCTGACATTGCACCACGGTGTTGGTCGGCAAGTGAGTAATACGCACCGCGGATTCGGTGGTGTTCACGTGCTGACCACCGGCACCGGAGGCGCGGTATACGTCGATACGCAACTCGGCCGGGTTGATGTCGATGGCGATATTGTCATCCACTTCCGGGTAGGCAAACGCGGAGGAGAACGAGGTATGGCGACGACCGCCGGAATCAAACGGGGATTTACGCACCAAGCGGTGCACGCCGGTTTCGGTGCGCAGCCAGCCATAGGCGTATTCACCAGAGATCTTCAGAGTCGCGCCCTTAATGCCCGCCACATCGCCGTCAGAGGCTTCGATGATCTCGGTTTTAAAGCCCTTGGCCTCCGCCCAGCGCAGATACATGCGCAACAGGATGTTACACCAATCCTGTGCCTCGGTGCCGCCGGAGCCGGCTTGCAGATCCAAGTAGGCATCGTTGGCATCTTGCGGACCGGAGAACATACGACGGAACTCCAGCTTAGCCAGCTGAGCTTCCAGCCCCTCCAACTCGGACTGAGCTTCGACGAAGCTGTCTTCGTCTTCCTCCTCCACCGCCAGATCAACCAACTCACGGACGTCGTCCAGGCCTTGATCCAGGTTATCGATGGTTTCTACCACCGCTTCCAGCTCGCTGCGCTCACGGCCCAGCTTCTGAGCCCGCTCAGGCTCATTCCATACGTCGGGCTGCTCCAGCTCCGCACTGACCTCTTCTAGACGCTCTTTCTTGGCATCGTAGTCAAAGGTACCCCCTAAGGAGTTCTGTCCGCTCAGACAGATCCTTGATGCTGTTCAGCACCGGATTGATTTCGAACATGCGCGTCCTACTACTCGTGAATGGCTATAAATGCAAACCCGAAATTTTAACTGATCTGGACGGCAACTGCCCAGAACAAAATCACCTCCAACGGCGATTTTCTGCTCTTTACCGCACGCCCGCCGCCAGAAGTTGCGAACAAGGTTCAAGTGGGTGCGTTTCCTGCCGATAACCAAACCAACGAAACAGTTTTGCGCCGCCCCTGACGCCTAGCCACTAGATAAGTTTGCTGAATGTTTGCCCCAATGAGATCCATTTCTTTAAAATACAAGATCACCGGCGCCATCGGCGCCCTGTTGTTCATCTCCGTCACGGCGATCATAAGTTGGGCTTATCACGCCGATAAGCGTAACTTTACCGACACCCTCGATCACACCATCGATGCACTAGGCGATCAGTACATTGGCTCCGTCAGCGGCTGGCTGGACAGTCGTCGCGACATCATTACTGCACTGGCCAATCATCTCGGCGACGCGCCTCTGACGCAGCTGCAACTGAGCCAACAAGCCGGCCAATTTAACCTGACCTATTTTGGTCGCAACGACGGCGCTATGTTCGATTCCGATCCCAGCATCGATCGCACCGGCTATGATCCCCGCCAACGCCCTTGGTACCACCAAGCGATGACCAGCTCAGGGATGGTGCTTACGCCGCCCTATCTGGATGTGGCCTACAACCAAACCGTGATCACCCTGGCGACCCAAGTCCATGGCGGCGTGGTTGGCGCCGATCTCACCCTAGACACACTGATGAGCGATATCCGCCAGTTTGCTCTGCCCGGTGAGGGACAGGCCATGTTGATCGACGGCAACGGGATCATCATCGCCCATCCGCAAAACCACCTGCAGCAACAGCCTCTGACTCAGCTCGATGCCAGCCTCAGCCCGCGCCGTCTGGCGCCACTGGTGGGCAACGACCGGGTCAACTTCTGGCAGTTCGAACACGGCGCCACCATGGGGGTTTGGCTCGATGCGATCCCAGGCACCGACTGGCAATTGCTGGTCATGCTGGATGAGAAAGCCCTGTTGGCGCCATTGATGCGGCAAACGATCACCCAGCTGCCGTTTATCTATGTTTCGCTGGCGCTGGTGTTGGCCCTGATCACCTATCTCACTCACATTCTGCTGACACCGCTGCGTCAGGTGTCCGCCGCATTAGGCCAGATCGCCGACGGCGATGGCGATCTCACCCAAAGGATCGCCGTCGATCACCGAGATGAGGTCGGCCAATTGGCCGAGCACTTCAATCGCTATGTCGCCGGACTGGCCACCTTCATGGGTCAGTTGCGCGACGTCGCTGTCGATGTCGACCAACAAGCCGACAACACCACCGCCAGCAATCGCGATGCAGATCTGGCGCTGCAACAGCAACAGTGTCAGTTAACCCAACTGGCCACCGCCATCACCCAGATGACCCAATCGACGCAAGAGATCGCACGCCACGCCGAACAAACCGCGTCGGCCGCGCAGCAATCAAGTCAAAGCTCGGAGCAAGGCAAAGCACTGGTCAATCGCAGCGGTCAGGCGGTGGCCAACCTGGCGGGGGAGATCGGGGAAGCCACCCATGTGGTGGATCAGCTCAATGAACACGCTCAGGCGATCTCCAGCATCCTCACCACCATTCAAAACATTGCCGAGCAAACCAATCTGCTGGCGCTCAATGCAGCCATCGAGGCGGCGCGTGCCGGCGAGCAGGGTCGCGGCTTTGCCGTGGTAGCCGACGAGGTGCGACTGTTGTCGCAACGCACCCAGCAGTCCACCGAGGAGATCCAGAGCACCATTGAGACGCTGCAAAGCACCACCCATCAGGCCGTCAGCCAGATGCGCTCGAGCCGAGCCCAAGCCGACAACAGCGTACAGGCAACCGAAGAAGCCAACGCTGCGTTGTCGGAGATCACCGACGCCATCGCCCTGATCTCCGATATGGCGATCCAGATCGCCACTGCGGTGGAAGAGCAGACTCAGGTGGCGGCGGAGATCCATCACAACACCAATGCGGTGGCCGACGTCAGCCGAGAGCTGGCGGGTCAGAGCGATCTGCGCCAGCAGCGATCTGAGGTTCTCAAGCAGCGAGCCGATGAACTCAATGCCGAGATCGGCCGCTTCAAGCTCTAACCTCGCACTGCGCTGTGGGCCGATGCAACACCGGCTCACAGCCTCCAACTTCCTCTCCGCTATAGCGTTCTGATGGCCCGCGAGGACCAAAACTGACACCCCAGCACCGCCAAGGCGCCGCCGCAAAGCAGCACGAGCCAACACCAAAGCAATGGTAGCCCTAGCCCAAGCAGGGTAAAGCCCAGCAACGCCGCTCCCGCCGCCCCCCAGGCTAACGGCAGTTGGGTCAGGACGAGCTGCATCGGCTCGCACCCGCTGGCACCGGCACTGATCACCGTCGTATCGGAAATGGGGGAGCAATGATCACCGAACACAGAGCCGGCCATGACTGCGCTGACGGCAGGGAGGATCAACGCGGGCGAGAAGCCCGACGCCACCGCCGCCCCGATCGGGATCATCAGCGCAAAGGTGCCCCAGCTCGAACCGGTCGCAAACGCGGTAACCGCGCACAAGACAAACAACCCGGGCAAAACCAACGCCACCGGTAGATAGGCACTGGCCCAGCGCGCCAACAACTCACCACTGCCCAGATCATCGATACTGCGCCCGATCATCCAGGTCAGCAGCAGGATCCCCAGAGCGGGCGCCACGGCCTGCAACCCCTGCCACAGGGCTTGTAGGATCCGGCGCAGCCCCAAGGCCCGCGCCGACGCCAGTGCCATCAGCAATGCCATCAAACACGCATTGCGCATCGCAGCGCCGATATCCGCGCTGGCAAAGCAGGCCAACAGCCCCACCTCGCCCGAACGATGCCATCCGCTCAACCAGGACAAGACGATGCTGCCAAGGATCAACACCAACAAAGGCAACAGCAGTGGCCAAGGCGAGCCTGCCGTTTCCACCTCGGTTTGGCGCGCGGCCACCGGCTCAAAGCCCCAGCCCCAATACGCCGCCGCCAACGCCATCGCCAGCGCGGCAAAGGCGTAAAAATTGGCACTGGCCACCTCGACAAAGGCCGCTGCGGGCAGCATCGTCAGCAGTGGGATCCCCGCCAACAACGTCATGACATAGGGGCCCCAACTGGAGATCGGCAAGATCGCGCACAGCGGCGAGGCGGTGCTGTCCACCAGATAGGCTAACTGCGTCGGCGGTACGCCATAACGCTGCACGATCGGCCGTGAAATGTGGCCATTGGCCAGACAGGAGAAGATCCCATCAATAAACACCAGAAACCCGACGCCGACCACCGCCAGACGGGCACTGCGCGCGCTGGATCCGGCCGGATAACCAACCAGCAAATTGAGTCACGGCGCCACTGCGTCGTAACAGCGAGGTGATGCAGCCCAACAGGGTGATCGCCGCCAACACATCCAGATGCCAGCGCTGCCATTGCCCCTGTTGGTAAAACTGGCTGCTCAGATTGTCCGCCAAATATTGCAGACTGGGCCACACCGCGCCCTGATTAAGGATCAAGGCGCTGCTAAGGATCCCCAGCCCTAACGCTGGCAGGATCCGTCGTACCACCAGCGCCATGCCAATGGTGATCACCACAGGCAACAAACGCCATACCGACTCTAGCTCCATAACATGCTCCTTATGCTAACGCCGGTCAGCATGCCTCAAATCCCTCATGATCCGAACATTATCAAACTAAAACATAGACATAAGACAATAAATTCCCACAGAGCCCATCAGCATCGTCGCGACATTCCCGTGCGGGCGCCCGCTCGGCGTCATCAAGCTCAGTACATTCGTGCCTTAAGGCCACGGTCCGACTCAACCGCCGTCGCAAGTGTCGCCCGCGCGCCAAAACCAACACAGGCCACCCGAAGGTGGCCTGTTGCTGACACGACGAACCGCCGGTGCCTCACTGCGCCTCGATATACTCCACCAGCAACTGCGCGCTATCACGCCCACGCCAATGATTGATATCCAGCTTGTAGGCCAGCTGCACCCACTGCACCGCGGCATTGGGCCATTGCTTAAGATCCACGTTAAAGGCGATGGCATCCAGCTGAACCTGACCGCATTCGCTCTCCACCGCCATCTTCAAATGCTTCTGGCCGACCAAACGCTGATCAAGCAGCTTAAAGCGGCCATCAAACAACGGCTCGGGGAAATTCTGCCCCCATGGCCCCGCCTGACGCAGCAACGCCGCCGTCTCCAGGCCCAATTGCTCGGCCGACAACTCGCCGTCAGACAGCAGTACTCCAGTCAACGCCGACGCCTCCAGCGTGTCGCGCACGGCTTGGTCATACAGCTGAGCAAAGCGCTCGTAATCGCACTCCTTCAGACTCAGGCCCGCCGCCATGGCGTGGCCACCGAATTTGAGGATCAAACCCGGATGCGCGGTATCGATCCGCTCCAGCAGATCCCGCATATGCAAACCCGGGATCGAGCGGGCCGAGCCTTTCACCTCGCCGCCGCCCGCCTCAGCAAAGGCGATCACCGGCCGGTGATATTGATCCTTGAGCCTCGACGCCAGAATGCCGATCACCCCTTGGTGCCAGTCACTTTGATAGAGAACCACACCCCAGGGCAGATCCTCGCCGCGCAGATCCAGTCGCTGCAACGCTTGTACCGCCTCCACCTGCATGCTTTGCTCGATCTCACGCCGCTCGATATTGAGCCGGTCCAGCTCAGAGGCGATCTGACGGGCTTCGACCATATCGTCCGCCAGCAGGCAGGCGATGCCGAGCGACATATCATCCAACCGCCCCGCGGCATTGAGACGCGGCCCCACCGCAAAGCCCAGATCCGAGCTGACCAACCGCGCCGGCTCGCGCTGAGCCACCTCCAACAGCGCCTTGATCCCCGGCCGACAGCGTCCCGCCCGAATGCGGCGAATGCCCTGCTGCACCAACACCCGGTTGTTGTGATCCAGCGGCACCACATCCGCCACCGTGCCCAGCGCCACAATATCGAGCAGCTCCGCCATATTGGGGATCGCCAAGCCGCGCTGCGCGAACCAGTTGCGCTGACGCAGCTCGGTACGCAGCGCCAACATCAGATAAAACGCCACGCCGACGCCTGCCATCGCCTTGGAAGCAAATGGGCAGCTATCCCGGTTAGGGTTAATGATCACATCCGCGTTAGGCAGCGTCTCGCCGGGCAGGTGGTGATCCGTCACCACCACCGTCATTCCGGCATCCTTCGCCGCCTGCACCCCACTGTGCGCGGAAATGCCGTTATCCACGGTGATCAACACCTCGGCGCCGGCCTGCTCCGCCAGCGCCACCAAGGCCGGGCTCAAGCCATAGCCGTAATCGAACCGGTTGGGCACCAGGTAATCGACAAACTGCGCGCCCATCGCCCGCAATGCCAACATCGACAGCGCGCTGGAGGTGGCGCCGTCTGCATCGAAATCGCCGACGATCAAGATCCGTCGATTGGCGGCGATGGCATCCGCCAACACCTGCGCCCCCTGCGCGGCCCCCGACAGAGTGGTTGGATTGAGCATATTCGCCAGCTCCAACTCCAACTCGTTGGCACTGCCGATCCCACGCGTGGCGTAGATCTGACGCAATAGCGGCGGCAACGTCGCCGGTAGGTGGCTGTCGTCCACGGGGGAACGGCGGATCAAATTAACCATGGCATTGGACTCGGACAAACGGAACAAACAAAAAGGCGTGCCCGAGGCACGCCTTTATCAATCGAAGCAAGACACAGCTTACTGGGTTTGCAGGGCCATCAGCAAGCGCTCCGGCGGCAGGTAACCCGGCACTAGGGTGCCATCGGTCAGGACCAGCGCAGGCGTACCGCTGACGCCAAACGCGCCGCCCAAGGCGTAATGCTCCGCCACCTTGTTGTCGCAAGACTGGCTGGAGCCCGCTTTACCGCTGGCCTTAGCCTGAGTCATCGCCTTGGCCGGATCGGCCGCGCACCAAACGCTTTCCATCTCACGCCAAGCCGACGTGCCTTGACCGCCACGGGGGAAGGCCAGGTAGCGGATGGTGATCCCGCGCTCGTTGTAGCCCGCCATGTCGTTATGCAGCTTGCGGCAATAACCGCAGCTGATGTCGGTAAATACGGTCACCACGTACTTTTCATCCTTGGCCGGGTACACGATCATCGAATCTTCAACATCGCTGAGGCGAGTCTGGCGCAACTCACCCATCGCCAACTCAGTCAGGTTGGCCATGCCATTTTCGACATCATAGATATTGCCGTGCAGCAAACGGGCACCGTCAGCGCTGATGTACAGCAGTCCTTGTGGCGTCACCACCTGATAGAAACCGTCGAGCGGCGCAGGCGCGAGCTCAGTCGCTGGGAGCCCCAGCTTTTGCAGTGCCGCTTGGGCCTTGCTGGTATCGGTGGCCGCAAATGCGCTCAGGCTCAACGCACTGGCAACCAACAAAGTAAGAGCTCGTTTCATTACATAATCCTTAAATATCTGACCACAGTACAACTTAGACCGGCAATTGAGCGCAAAACTTACCGTAGAACTTTGCTCAATGCTACGGCATTCAGCACAGCTTTGAGCATGGCGCACTAAGGGCGTGGATGATGAGCACAGTGTAGTGCCTGCAGCCTCGCCTGAGCGACATGGGTATAGATCTGCGTCGTCGACAGATCGCTGTGGCCCAACAACAGCTGTACGACCCGAAGATCAGCCCCATGGTTCAATAAATGCGTAGCAAAGGCATGACGCAGGGTGTGGGGAGAGAGGGGCTTACCGATCCCAGCCACCTTGGCGTAATGCTTGATGCGATACCAGAAGGTCTGCCGGGTCATCTGCACGCCCCGCTGACTGGGAAACACCACATCCGAGCGATTGACGCCCAGCAAGGTGCCGCGCGCCTGACGGATATAATCCTCGATCTGCGCTTGCGCGTGCTCGCCCATCGGCACTAAACGCTCCTTGCCGCCCTTGCCGGTGATCCGAACCACCCCCTGGCGCAGGCTGATCTGCTCAAGCTGCAGCGCGATCAACTCACTGACCCGCAACCCTGTCGCATACAGCAACTCCATCATCGCCCGATCCCGGATCTGAACCGGATCCTCAGGCTGTGGCGCCGCCAGCAAGGCCTCCACATCCGCTTCGGTCAAGGTGTCCGGCAGCTTGGGCGGCAATTTAGGCCGTTCGATCAGCACCATGGGATCCACCTCGATCTCGCCGCGCACCGTCAGATCGGCATAAAAGCGCCGCAATGACGATAGGGTGCGGGCGCTGCTGGTTTTGGCGATCCCCTCACTCTGCCGCTGCGCCAAATATTCCCGCACCAACTCCGCATCCGCAGCGGCCAAAGGCCGTGCGCGCGCATCGGCAAACCGGCCAAACGCCGTCAGATCGGAGCGATAAGCCGCCAAGGTATTGTCCGCCAGTCCCCGCTCGGCCCAGAGGCGATCGCAAAAGGCATCGATTGCCTGTTCATTGTTCAGGTTTGTACTCATAACACTATGGGAAAACAGATCATTACCCCAGCCTACGGTGAGCTAGGGGGCGGGATCAAATCCGGTTGAACTGATATACCCATTTACAATTGAGCCATTAACCAGGTGCAACAACGTGTTAACGTAAGCCATCGCAAAAATCCGTATCTTGGTAAAGGAACACTCCAATGAGACTGTTGTTACGACGCCTCTCACCGCTGCTTATCCTCGTCGTCTTTATCGCCATCGCCATGCTGCTGATCAGCCTCAAGCAACCTCCAGAGAAGAAGGTCCAACAAGAGATCTTGCCTATCGTTGAGGTGGTGGAAGTGACGCCCAGCTCTCATCAGCTGGTGTTGCGCTCCTACGGTGTCGTCCGACCCAAGCATCAGACCCAACTGGTGGCCGAGATCAGCGGGCGCCTAGTATCGCTCGCCCCGGAGTTTGTGGCCGGTGAATGGGTGAAACAAGGCCAGCTGTTAGCCCAGATCGAGCCCGCCGACTACCAGGCCGACTTGATGCAAGCCCAAGCGGGGCTGGCCCAAGCCAAAGCCCAGCTGCAAGAGGAGATCGCCCGCGGCAAGGTGGCCGAGCAGGAGTGGCGCGGCGCCATCGAAGGGATCCCGCCCGAGCTGGGCCTGCGCAAGCCGCAGTTGGCCAAGGAGCAGGCCAATGTGCGCAGCGCCGAGGCCACGCTCGCCCGCGCACAACGTAACCTGGAGCGCACCGAGATCCGCGCCCCGTTCGATGGCCTGATCACCCAGCGCAGCGTCGATCTCGGCGAATACATCAACGTCAGCCTCAATATGGGCACCATCATGGGCACCGATATCGCCGAGATCCGGCTGCCGCTGGCGCCGGAAGAGCTGGCCTACCTGGAAGATGAAGAAAGCGGGACGGTGCTGCTGAGTCAGGAACTGGCCGGTCAGCGTCATGAGTGGCTGGCCCAGTTGGTGCGCACCGAAGGGGTGATCGACGACAACAACCGAATGACCTACCTCGTCGCCCGACTGCACGATCCCTACGCCCTTACCCACGATCGTCGCCCGCTAAAATTTGGCAGCTTCGTCAATGCCCAGATCCAGGGCCGGCAGATCGAGCAGCTGGTCACTCTGCCGCGCCATGCGGTACGCGATCAGCGTATCACCATCATCAAAAGTGACAACACCGTGGCGTTGCGTCCGGTCGAAGTGGTACGAGCCGATCTAGAGCAGATCTACATCCGCGCCGAGCTCGCGGCCGGCGAGCGGGTTAGCCTCAATGCCATGGACATTCTGGATGAAGGCCGCAAGGTCAAGGTGGCCGGTGAAGCCCAGCCAGAAAGCAATTCCGGCGCCCAGATGGCCGTGGTAGGAGCCCAGTAATGCGACAGACCAATACACACAAAGGGATCATCGCTTGGTTTGCCCGCAATCATGTAGCCGCCAACCTGCTGATGGTGATCCTCATCGCCGGCGGGCTCTTCTCCGCGCTGACTGTCAACAAAGAGGTCTTTCCCAAATTCGAGATCAATCGGGTCGACGTCAGTGTGGCCTATCCAGGTGCTGCCCCGCAGGAGATCGAAGAGGGGATCACCATCAAGATCGAAGAGACCATCAAGGACATCGAAGGGATCAAGCGGATCCGCTCGGTGGCACGCGAGGGCTCCGGCACCGTCAGAATCGAGGTGATGGATAAGTTTGATCCCAAAACCGTGCTCGATGAGGTCAAACTGCGGGTCGATGCCATCGCCACCTTCCCTGAAAGCATTGAAAAGCCGAACATATACCAGGTTAAGCCACAAGCAGACGTCATGTGGGTCTCCATCGCCGGCGACGCGCTAAGCAACAGCGAGCTCAAAGAGCTGGGCAAAGAGGTGCGCGATGAGATCACCTCCCTGCCCGGAGTCACCCGCGCCGAGCTGCAAGGGGCCAAGGCCTATGAGATCGCCATCGAGCTCTCAGAAGACAAGCTGCGCGAATACAACCTCACCTTCGATGACGTGGCCCTCGCCGTCAATCAATCCTCACTAAACCTACCTGGCGGCTCGATCCGTGCCGAAGATGGCGACATCCTGCTGCGAACCGATGGTCAGGCCTACACACAAGCGGACTTTCGCCGCATCGTATTGCGCAGCCTACCCGACGGCTCACGGCTGATGCTGCCCGACGTCGCCGTGATCAACGACGGCTTCGAAGAGCGTCTCGGCTACGCCCGCTTCGACGGCCAAAACTCCGTGGTGGTGGCGGTGCGCAGCGTCGGTGATCAGGATGCCCTCGCCATCGCCAAGCGGGTCAAAGCCTATGTAAAACAGAAACAGGGGACCCTGCCGGCGGGCGTCGTGGTGGATTATTGGGGGGATCTGACCCAGTTCCTCTCCGGCCGCCTCAACATGATGCTGAAGAACATGTCGCAAGGGGCGTTGCTGGTGTTCCTGGTTCTGGCCCTGTTTCTACAGCTCAAGGTCGCGTTCTGGGTCATGATGGGCCTGCCGATCTGCTTCCTCTCGGCCATGTTCTTTATGCCTTTCGAGCCGATGAGCCAAAGTATCAACATGATCTCCCTGTTTGGCTTCATCCTAGTGTTGGGGATCGTGGTGGACGACGCCATCGTGATCGGCGAGTCGGCGTACGCCCAAACGGAGAAAGAGGGTCACAGCATCGATGCGGTGATCCGCGGTGCCCAGAAAGTCGCGATGCCGGCCACCTTCGGCGTCCTGACCACCATCGCCGCCTTTATTCCTATGCTGATGGCCACTGGCTTCCTTGGCGTGGTCGGTGGCTCCATTGCTTGGGTGGTGATCCTCTGTCTCGGCTTCTCGCTGGTGGAATCCAAGCTGATCCTACCGGCTCACCTCGCCCACATGACCCCACCCAAGCCCGATCAAGGCTGGGGGCCCTGGCTGCGACTCAAGCGCGCGCTCAATGATGGGATCCAGAGCTTTATCTACCAACGCTACAAGCCGGCCATGGGCTGGATGATGGATCGGCGCTACTCAGTGCTGGCGTTCTTCCTTGGCCTGATGATCCTCTGTGGCGGCCTGATCGGCTCCGGCATGGTGCGCTTTATCGTCTTCCCCAATATCCCATCGGATTTCATCAATCTCAATCTGGAGATGGAGCCCGGCGTGTCGGAGCGGCAGACCCTCAAGGTGGTGCAACAATTGGAAGAGTCGCTGTTTGCCACCGACGACGCCATTCGAGAAGAGTATGGCGTCGATGTGGTCAATCACTCGTTCGTCTACCTCGGCAGCCGCACCGCAGCGGGCATGGTGATCGAGCTGACTAAGGGCGAGGATCGGCCGATGCTCGATGCCGTGGCGATTGCAGCGCACTGGCGTGAGATCATGCCGGAGATGGTCGGCGTGAAGATCCTCGATATCAACGCCTCTACTGGCGACGGCGGCTCCGATGTCGCCTTCCGCCTCAACAGCACTAACATGGACACCCTGCTGACCGCCACCGAAGCGCTCAAAGCCAAGCTGGCAGAATACCAAGGGCTGTATGACATCCAAGACAACTTCTCCTCCGGCTCGCAGGAGATCCGCCTCGCCATCAAGCCAGAAGCCCAAGCCCTTGGGCTCAGCCTAGCGGACTTAGCCCGCCAAGTCCGCTGGGGCTTCTTTGGCTATGAGGCGCAGCGGATCCTACGCAATAAAGAAGAGGTCAAGGTGATGGTGCGCTACCCGGCCGAGCAGCGCCGCACCATCGGTCACCTGGAAAACATGCGCATTCGCACCCCGCAAGGGCAAGAGGTGCCGTTTTCCAGCGTCGCCACCATTGAGCTGGCTAAAAGCTTCTCCGCCATCACCCGCACCGACGGCGTCCGCTCCATCACGGTCAAGGCCCGCGCTTTTAAAGATAAAGTTGAGCCGGGTAAGATCACCGCCGAGATCAACCAAGAGTTCATTCCCGAGCTGAAGTTGCGCCACCCCGGACTGACCACCGCGCTGGACGGCTCAGCGGAAGAAGACGCGGAAAATACCCTGTTGATGCTACAAGGCACCTTCTTCGCCCTGTTCACCATCTTCGCGCTGATGGCCATACCGCTGCGCTCCTACAGCCAGCCGCTGATCATCATGTCGGTGATCCCCTTTGGCATGATCGGCGCCGTGGTCGGTCACTTCCTGCTCGGGATCGATCTGTCCATGCTCAGCCTGTTTGGGATCATCGCCCTGGCCGGGGTGGTCGTGAACGATTCGCTGATCATGGTGGATTTTGTCAATCAGTCCCGCGCCGAAGGGCACTCGCTCAAAGAAGCGGTCCAGCAGGCCGGCACCCAGCGCTTCCGCGCCATCGTCCTGACCTCGCTGACCACCTTCCTTGGCCTGGTTCCCATTACCCTGGAAACCAGCCTGCAGGCCAAGATCGTGATCCCCATGGCCGTGTCATTGGCCTTTGGCATTCTGTTTGCCACCGTGGTCACCCTGATCTTGGTGCCCGCACTGTACTTGATCCTCGATGACGTCAAACGTCTGCTGCGCTGGTGGTGGCAGCCGGACGGCGTGCCTCACCCCCTGCGACGGCCTGAGTCTCATCAGGTTCGATCGAAGCTCGACCGTCCATGAGTCTCGACGCAATGCAAAAAGGCCACCCGCGAGGGTGGCCTTTCTTATGCAACAATAAGTTGTGTGCTTACGCTTCTTCCGCCGCCAGCGGTTTCTCACCACGCTTGTACAGCATGCCACCCAGCAGGGTCAGCGTTACCGGCGCGATCCAAGCCATATGCAGATCATACAGCGGCAGGAAGTCGAACGCGGCAACCAGAGACGCAGCCACGCCCGCCACATTCAAACCACTGAGGATCCCGGTGATCGCGGCGCCTGACAGCATGGCCGCCAAGGTCACGGTGCGCGCTGCGATAGCAGGGCGAGCAAACACGTAGATCACCAGCGCCATGGCGATCGGGTAGACGATAAACAGCACAGGAATGGAGATGCTGATCAACTGCTCCAGGCCGATGTTGGCCACGAACAAACACACCGCGGAGCACAGCAGTACCCAGTTACGGTAGCCCAGCTTCACCTTGCTGTTGAAGAACTCGGCAAAGGCCGTCGTCAGACCCACCGCCGTGGTCAAACACGCCAGCACAACCACCGCCGCCAAGATCACCGCACCAAAGCCGCCAAACAAGCCCTGTACGTAAGCCGCCAAAATGGCACCGCCGTTGCTCGCATCTGCTGCCATGTCCGCGCTCACCGCACCGACGTAGAACAAAGAGATGTAAACAAACGCCAAGCCCAATGCCGCAATCACGCCCGCGATCATCATGTAGCGCGCCTGAGCCACCGGCTCGGTCACTCCTTTACGACGCAGAATGTCCACCAGCAGCGTACCGAACACCATCGCCCCTAAGGCGTCCATGGTCATGTAACCTTCCAAGAAACCGGTGGTGAATGCATCGGTCGCCCAGCCACCCTGCGCTTCGGCTACCGCCACTTCTGGTGCAAACAACACGGAGATCGCCAGGACCGACAACAACACGATCAAGGTCGGGGTCAGGGCCTTGCCAATGATATCCATCAGCTTGCCCGGGTAGAGCGCCAGAACGGTGGCGATCACAAAGAAGATCCCGGTAAAGATCGCCTGGGTCATCCCCGTGGCTTCACCCAGGAAAGGCACCGCGCCGATCTCATACGCCACTAGGCCGGTACGAGGGGTCGCGAAGGCAGGCCCTATAACGATAAAGATGGCCGCGGCGATCACCGTGCCAACCCAGGTTGGCAGACCTTCGGTCATGGCAGACACACCGCCACCGACTCGGGCAATGGCCACCAGACAGATCAGCGGCAAGCTCACTGCCGTGATCAAGAAGCCCAGCATCGCAGGCAGCATATTCTCGCCAGACTGCAAACCGGCTAAAGGTGGAAAGATGATGTTGCCCGCGCCCAAAAAGAACGCAAACAACATAAATCCGAAACTCAATGTATCGGCAGTGGATAATTTCTTGCTCAAAACTGACCTCTTCTTGCGGCGTTTTATTGTTTTAGTGAACTATTGCCTCGCTCAAACCGAAGTGTACACCAGGCGTTACACCTGACTTTTCAACTATCGGCTCCTTCCGTGAGCACTAATCCTTCATTTGCCGCGTTTTTCCCTTAATTTGATGATGCTTTGACCAAGCCATCATCAGCGGTAGGGAAAATTGTGCTAACTCGACAGGGCTACTATTACCAGCAGGAACCACCACAAGCAAGCCACCAAACCAAACGATAACAATTTAAATCCCACCATTAACACCCGGACTCTCCATCTTTAACGGAAACGGCAATCGAAATCTGTTAAAGTCTGCCGCCCACTACCGTGAAGCCGCTCCCATGCCCTTTTCCTTTAAACAATTCCATGTTGATGACCGCCAATGCGGTATGCCGGTCAGCACCGACGCCGTACTGCTCGGCGCTTGGGCCCAGCTGCCCGACGCAGGGCACATCGTGGATATTGGTACGGGCTCAGGGATCCTTGCCCTGATGTGCGCACAGCGAACGCAAGCGACGATCACCGCGCTGGAACTCGATCCCGCTGCGGCTCAGCAAGCCGAGCAAAACTTTGCGGCCAGCCGATGGGCGGATCGCCTCGAGGTGATCCCACAGGCGGTGCAGGAGTGGTGGCCATCCAATGCTGTCGATGCCATCATCTGCAATCCCCCCTATTTCACCAGCGGTGAGCGCACGCTCAAGTGCGATCGCCGCGCCTTGGCGCGACATCACGATGGCTTAAGCCATACTGAACTGTTAGCGGCGCTTGCTCGCTTGCTTAGCCCGCAAGGCTGTGCCAGCCTGATCTTGCCCGTGGCAGAGGCAACACGGCTGACGGACGAGTTGGCGCGCCATGGTTTACACCTGCACCGATACTGCAGCGTGCAAACCACGGCCAATAAGCCCGCTCAGCGCGCACTGCTGGCGATCGCGCGGCAACCCGGGGCCTGCGTGCAGGACACCATGCTGATCCGTCAAAGCGATGGCCAGTACAGCGAAGCGTTCAGTCGCCTCACAGAGAACTTCTATTTACATATTGGATCCCAACGCCGATGAGTTTCCCCGATTTAGATCTAGACCCCCGACTGGAACGAGCCCTGCTGGATGCGGGTTACCAGAAGCCGACGACCATCCAAAGTGCCGTACTGGAAGCCGCGCTGGAACAGCGCGATATCATGGCCAGCGCGCCAACCGGTACAGGGAAAACGGCGGCGTTCCTGCTGCCCGCCCTTCAGCATCTGCTCGACTTCCCGCGCCGCGATCTCGGTCATGCCCGGATCTTGATCCTGACCCCAACCCGCGAATTGGCTGAGCAGGTCTGCCAGTACGGCAAAAAGCTGATGGCCCGCACGGAATTGACCGTCGGCTCGATCGTCGGGGGCCGCGATTTCGAGATGGACGCCGATCTGCTGCGCGGCAACCTGGATATCTTGGTGGCCACACCGGGACGCCTGATCCAATACCTGGAAGATGAAAAGTTCGATCCCCGCCAGGTTGAGATGCTGATCATCGACGAAGCCGATCGCATGCTGGACATGGGCTTTATGCCAGCGGTCGAGCGGATCGCCGGCGAAGTGCGCTGGCGTAAGCAAACCATGCTGTTTTCCGCCACGCTGGAAGGCCGCGGCTTAGACAGCTTCGTTGAGCGTCTGCTGGAGTCACCGATCACCTGTGAAGCCAAGCCGCCACGCAGTGAACGAAAGAAGATCAACCAGCTGGCCTACCGGGCCGATGACGCCGGCCACAAGTTCAAGTTGCTGACCGCGCTGATGGCGCAAGAAGATTGTGAACGCAGCATTATCTTTGTCCGCACCAAAGAGCGCGCCACGGAGTTGCACGCCAAGCTGTTCGCCAAGAAATTCCGCGTCGCAGTGCTGCAAGGCGGCATGACCCAGGCCAAACGGGATGATGCGCTGCTGAAGTTCAAGGAGGGTCGAGTTAAGCACCTGATCGCCACCGATGTGGCCGCACGCGGCCTGGATGTGCCTGAGATCAGCCATGTGTTTAACTACGACATGCCACGCAGCGGTGACGTCTATCTGCACCGGATCGGTCGTACCGCCCGCGCCGGCGCCAAAGGCACCGCGGTGTCCTTAGTGGAAGCACACGATCACCCCATGCTGCAAAAGGTACAGCGCTACACCGAAGAAGGGATCCGCAGTCGCTTTGTCGACGGTCTGCGCCCAACCTCGAAAGAGCCGCGCTTCACCAAGCCGAAAAAGAGCAAATCGGCCGCTAAGGCAAAGGCCAAAAGCGGCAAAAAGAAGAAGTCGGGTGGCAAGGTGCGCAGCGCCAAAAAGTAACCACACTCTCCTTCATCAAGCGGCCGCCAGGCCGCTTTTTCGATCTCAAAGCGGGATCAGTCATACAACTGGTTCAAACCAAGCCCCACATGTTAACATCCGGCCATCGCCAGAGCGCATGGATGTTAATGTGGCCACAACCGATCAAACACAATTAGGGCTTCACCAAGTCTTAGTCCAGGCGGACCCGCCCAAAGCGACCGGCTTTCGCCATCCCCCTTTTGCCCTCCAGATCGGCCTGATGGTGATCTTTGTCGTCGGGGTGGCGTTTACCCTGCTGCATTTTAACAGCGTGATGCTCAATGAGCGCTTGGCCAGCCGGCGCTTTGCCGAATTGCAGGTGTTCAGCGATCGCATCAACGAGGCGCTGATGCGCCAGGACGCCTCCCTGCAGTTGATAAGCCAGTTCAGCGTGTTGCCCTTTCAAACGGACACCCACGGGCTCGGCACCGAGATCGCCGCCACCTTTCTCGAACAGTTGCAGCAGAAATTGTCTCGCTTTCAAACCGTGGCCCTGCTCGACGACGACAGCCATACCTTGCTCCAAGTCGGCCAAAACCCCCAAATGGCCATCACCCGACGCGAGCTACAGCAGCAGCGCAGCCAACTGGATCCCAATGAGGTCTATTCATCGCAATTGTTCCTCGACAGTAATCAGCTTGCCGCCTACCAGTGGTTGCTGGCACCGCTGCGTGATAACCCGATCGGCGCCAGCTCGATCCTGGCGGTGGTCGATATCAGCGATCTCTGGGAAGGGTTTCATACCCTCAGTGACAATGGGATCCTGCCGTTACTCTTGGTTGACCAGCAAAGCCACAGCATGAATCTAACCGATCCCAGCAAACCACCGCCTGGGACACTCGGCGAACGCTTCCCCGAGCTGTGGCATCACATGCAAGACAACAGCTTTGGTCAGTTCTCACAAAGCCCCTACCATTTCGTCTATATCCAGGTGCGGCCCGATAACGAGTCACCGTTATTTCTGCTGTCTTATATCGATGAGCGCACCAGTAAGCCGGTCGAAGCCCGCTATAAACTGCAGTTCTATCTCGGCACCTTGGCGCTGATCGTGATCCTCGCTCGCCTGATGTGGCACCGCCGCTACCAACAAGATCATCGCCAGGGCCGGCAACGAGCCGAAAGCTTGGCGGAACAGCTGTACCAGAGCAATCAAGCCGCCATGATCTTCGATATCCATGGCCATTGCCTCAGCGCCAATAAGGAACTGTGTCATCAGCTGGCGCGCCCGTTAAATCGCCTAGATGGACGCCGCTTCCGCCATCTGTTCGACAGCGATCCGCTCAGCATTGATATGATCTGGCAGTTGGCCCGCTCCTCTGGCTACTGGGAGGGGCAGTTATTCCAGCGGGGCAAGTCGAAAACCGACTTGAAGGTAAACTTAAGGCTCTTAACCTTAAGCCCCAACGAACAGATGGTGTTACTGCGGATCGAGGAGAGTCCCCACCAGCGAGAGCAAGCGTTGAGGCTCCGTCATATGACCTCCCTCAGCGACTGCGCCAGCGGCCTTGCGCTGCTGGACATGGAGCAAACCATCCTAGCCTGCAACCCCGCCCTGGCTCGGATCACCGGCCAGCCCCAGGACAAGCTGCCCGGGCGCTCTTGGCAGCGATTCTTGCCTCTGGTCAATGCCGATATGGTCAAGTCACTCAATCAGCAGTTGAACACGCGCGGCTATTGGCAAGGCCCTTTATGGCTGCAACGAGACGACGGTGACACGGTGCGCTGTCTGGCCAATGTCCAACTGGGCGATACCAGCGGGGGGGATGAGCCCTACCAGGTGATCTCCCTGACGCCGATCCAGGATCCCGCGCTGGTGCAAGACATTCAGGCATTTGCCGGTTTCCATCGCCAGAAGATAAGTAAGGCGTTGGCTCAACTGACTCCGGAGATCGCCAGCCTGATGGTGTTGGATCTCAGCCGGCATGATCAGATCACCAGCTTTGCCGATGCCGATGCCATGCTCTTTTTGCAGCACAAACTGCTCAGCGCGCTACAAGGCGCCCTGCCGAAAGAGGCCATTATCGGCAATGAAACCCACCCCAGTGAACTGCATATCCTGCTCCCCGGCTGGGATGACAGCAAAGCCACCCGCTTGGCCGCCAATCTGCTCAATCTGCTCAAAGACACAGAGATGGATCAACAACTGGTGATCGGCGTGGCGCTCTGTGATGGCCACAGCGAATGGGAGACGCTGCTGGCCCATGCCCACTCCGCCGTGCAAAGGGCCAAGCTGACCGGTCAAGCTTACTGTCAGGCCTTCACCCGCCACTCGGCCTAAACCACGCCGTGAATCGAGTAGGAGGGGGCCTTGCGGCCCCCGTCCTCTCACACCACCGGGCATACGGTTCCGTACCACGGCGGTTCAAGTTAAACCTTTGAGCCGCTGATAATGACCCAGCAGCGATATCAGTCCTA
>NZ_BAABJZ010000010.1:0-1760 GCF_039543565.1 Ferrimonas pelagia
GGTCTCTAGGTAGTGGGTCAGGGACGCCAATACCCGCTCTCCAGCCTGCCGACTTCTCACGTATACGTTAAAGTCATCGGCGTAGCGGCAGAAACTGTGCCCTCGGCGCTCCAACTCTCTATCCAGAACCGTCAACAGCAGATTTGACAGCAGCGGGGAGAGCGGCCCTCCCTTCGGGGACTGATGATCCCCCCGGCCATCATTCCCGCTTGCAGGTAACGGCGGATCAGCAGCAATATCCGTTTGTCCTTCACATGTCGGGCTAATCGCGACATCAGGATGTCGTGGTTTACCCGATCGAAGAACTGCGCTAGATCGACATCGACCACCCAGCGGTGACCGGCTTCGATATGCGCACGGGCTTGTTGGACCGCCTGACCGGCACTGCGTCCCGGCCTAAATCCATAGCTGTGAGCCGAGAACGTCGGCTCCAGCAGCGGACTCAATACCTGATGCAGCGCTTGTTGGATCAAGCGATCCAGCACCGTTGGGATCCCCAGTATACGCTCGCCGCCGCCAGGTTTCGGGATCGTCACCTTGCGGACGGCTTGCGGCTGGTAGTCGCCGGTTAGGAGCTGTTGTTTCAGTTCGGGCCAATGGGCATGCAGGTAAGGGGCTAGCGCCTCCACAGTCATCCCGTCCACACCGGGTGCGCCCTTATTGCGCAGCACCCGCTGGTGGGCCTGCTTCATGTTGTCGTTTGAGACTATCGCCAAGATCAGATCCATCTCGGCCCCTCATGGGAGTGGCACAGGAACGCCGTGAACCTTGTCATCCGCACCGGCTGCTCTGGCGGATACCGTCCGCTGCCCTCCCCGGTGGGGGTGGGGATCTCACCCCATCGTTCTGCAACTGCCTGAATCATCGAGATCCTGTATTCCCAATCCGTTTAACTTGTTCAGTCCTTCAGTTGCCGGTCAGCAACCTACTATGACCTCGGCTGAGTTCTGCTGCCCCATCCCGCCGCCTCATGGCGACGGTAGCCAGTGGCAGAACAGCAGAGTTCCCAGGGTAAGACACGCGACCTTCACACTTATGCCTGCCGCATTTACGTCCACAGCTTCCGTGTAAGTATTGGGCTTTGAAGATATGGGCCTTCTCACCCACTGTGACCGCCTCTTATGCGATTTCTGTTCGTCAGGCCAGTGCTTTGCCTTCGGCTTCCTTCAGATCCCACCTCGCGATGGGCACCCTTGCCGTTCGGCTAGCTGTTCCCCTTACCGGGCCAGCAGTGGACTTTCACCACCAAGTCATCCTATCGCCACCACGCGAACCGGAACAGTGCCCGTCAAGGCACTGCGTGCCATGCCTGGCACACCCAACGAAAAGGCCCATCCGTTAGGAGGGGCCTCAATCTCGATTCTTTCACTAGAGCGGCGCTTGGCGGTGACAACTCTTACTTACGAGCAGTCACATGGACTCTGTCCATCTGGCCACACCACCTTGATGTGCAGGATGTACGAATGCCGTGGTGCCATGGATAGCAAGGAGCGACCGGCGCGATTGCGCTTCACTGACCGCCAAGGATGGGGGAAATGCCGGTCTGGCAGGAGCACTTATACCAATTGCACTAAAAGTTTGATCTAATAGTGCTTTGATTAGTGACCCGAGCATCGACGATGCATACTTCCAACGATTTCAAGCAACTTGCCAAGAAAGTCAGCGATTCGAGGATGAGAACGCGCTATCTGGCGTTACACCACTTCTTGCGTGGCTACAATCGGACACAAGTCGCCGAAATGCTTGGGATCTCCCGAGGG
>NZ_BAABJZ010000011.1:0-16489 GCF_039543565.1 Ferrimonas pelagia
CCACTGTGACCGCCTCTTATGCGATTTCTGTTCGTCAGGCCAGTGCTTTGCCTTCGGCTTCCTTCAGATCCCAACTCGCGATGGGCACCCTTGCCGTTCAGCTAGCTGTTCCCCTTACCGGGCCAGCGGTGGACTTTCACCACCAAGTCATCCGATCGCCACCACGCGAACCGGAACAGTGCCCGTCAAGGCACTGCGTGCCATGCCTGGCACACCCAACGAAAAAGCGCCCGACTCAGTCGGGCGCTTTTTTAGGTCATCACAGCGGCAAAGGCCGCGGCTTACCGACCGGATCAATCGCTACGTAGCTAAACACCGCCTCGGTCACGCAGTAGTGTTCATCGGTTCCCTCGGCGATGGGCCGCACCCACACCTCAAGGTTGATCTGCAACGAGGTCCGACCCCGCTGCTTCAACTGACCATAGATGCAGACCGCGTGCCCCACCGCCACCGGTCGATGGAAGGTCATGCCATCCACCGCCACCGTACAGGTCCGCCCTCGGCTGATCTGCTTGGCCATCAACCCACCGGCAATGTCCATCTGCGCCATGATCCAGCCACCAAAGATATCGCCATTGGCATTGGTATCCGCTGGCATCGCCAGCGTACGGAGCAACAACTCGCCCTCTGGCTGCTGCTGCACCGGTGTCTCCTCCGTGTTCATCCCTTCGCTTCCTGCTCAAACCGCGTCAACGCTGCCAGCAGCGCCTCCACACCCGCGCGTGTAATGTCCTTATGCAGTACCATACGGGTCGCACGACCTCGGTTCAATGACAGCTTGAAGCCCCCATTCAAGAGATAAATGTTAAGAGAATCAAGATCGGAGTAAGTAAACTCAGCAAACACCATATTGGTGTGGCATGCCTCAACCCGCACCCCGGACAAGCCCGCCAGGCCCTCAGCCAGATAAGCCGCATTGGCATGGTCATCCGCTAGGCGTGCCACTTGCTGCGTCAGTGCCAACTGCCCCGCCGCCGCCAGGATCCCCGCCTGACGCATGCCGCCACCGAGCACCTTGCGCCAGCGTCGTGCCTTATTGATCAACGCCTCATCGCCCACCAGCAAAGAGCCCACCGGCGCGCACAACCCCTTGGACAGGCAGATGGTAAAGGAGTCAAAGTGCTGAGCGATGTCAGCCAAGGAGACACCCTGTGCCACCGCAGCATTAAAGACCCGTGCGCCGTCCAGATGCAGCTTCAAGCCACGCTCAAAGGCAAAGGCTTGAGCTTGAGCCAGATACGCCATCGACAGCGGCTGACCGCCGATGGTGTTTTCCAGACTGATCAGCCGCGTGCGGGCAAAGTGAATGTCATCGGGCTTGATCGCCGCCGCCAGCTTGGCCAACGGCAAAGAGCCATCCGCCTCATTCTCGATCGGCTGTGGCTGGATCGAGCCCAGCACCGCAGCACCGCCACCTTCAAACTTGTAGTTATGCGCATCCTGACCACATAAGTACTCGTCACCGCGCTCACAATGCGCCATCAGTGCCAGCAGGTTGGCCTGAGTGCCAGAGCAGGTAAACAGCGCGGCCTCAAATCCGGCCATCTCCGCCGCCTGCTGCTCCAGCGCATTCACGGTCGGATCGTCACCATAGACGTCATCCCCAACGTCTGCATGAGCCATCGCCTGACGCATAGCATCGGTCGGTAAAGTTACGGTATCTGAGCGAAAATCAAACATAATGCCTATCTGAGCAGGAAAACCAGCGCATAGATTATCAAATCAGGCCAGAGAAAAAGTGATCCACCACCCACATGAATATCAATCATGCGAAGTGGATTTTTGATCGTTTTACTGCATCATAAGTCCAATGCAAAATACGCAGCATCAAAACAGTTCATGTCGCAGGCCAAATGCCCGGTGGCAGGAGAGTTCGAGTTAGCGCCTGACTCTGCCCGCCACAGCGACAGCGCCAATCGCGCTAGCGGTTGCCGCCTTTTTTATCGGAGATCCGCCCTATGTTGACCGCAGCCTTGTTCTCATTGGCCCCAGTGGCCGCCGTTGCCTTCCGTCGTCAATTCCCGGCGACCCCGAAGATCAACGCTTGGTGGAGCTGATCCGCGCGATCACCCGCCACAACGACAAAGCCCACATCACTGTGGGCTTTGTTGTTTCTGCGTGCTGTTGCGCGCTTAACTGGCCTCGCTGCCAGTAGCAACCGCCTGCAACTGAGGCTCCGCCACCGGCACAGACTGCACGTGCAGATCCATCTGTGGGTATGGGATCCCGATCCCGGCCTTATCCAGCGCCAGCTTGATGTCCCGCGTCAGGGCAAAATGCACCGCCCAGTAATCCGCCGTTTTCACCCAGGGGCGCACCACAAAGTTCACCGATGAATCCGCCAACGCCACCACCTCAACCGTGGGCTCCGGTGCCTTGAGCACCTGTTCGTTGGCGGCGATCACCGCCACAATGGCTTCCCGCGCCACCAGCAGATCCGCATCATAAGACACCCCAATCGTCATATCGATCCGGCGTGTATCCTTGGCGCTGTAGTTGACGATCACGCCATCCATCACCGCCGAATTGGGCGCCACGATCCGTTTGTTATCCGGCGTGACCAACGTCGTGGAAAAGATGGAGATCTCCTCGACCACCCCCGCCACGCCAGCCGCTTCGATATAATCACCCGCCTTACAAGGGCGAAATGCCACCAACAACACACCCGACGCAAAGTTAGACAGCGAGCCTTGCAGTGCTAAACCCACTGCCAGACCCGCAGCACCGATCACCGCGACCAGCGATGCCGTCTGCACACCCAATTGACCCAATACCGCGATCAGGGTGATCACCGTGATCAAGGCACTGACGATATTGCCGACAAAGCCGACCACCGTGATGTCCAGACCCCGTGCCGTCAGCACCTTCTTCACGCCACCGGCCACCGCCTTGGCGATCCAGCGACCAATGATAAATATGACGATCGCCAGGATGACCTTGGTGCCGTACACCACGATCAGATCCGGCGCCTGCTCGATCCAACCCTCAAACATTTCCATTTGCTTCTCCTAAATGCCACCATCGTGCACCTAAGAAACCATACACCAGCGCACCCAAATCGCCAGCACCACCATCATCAAATTCACTGAATCGCTAGAATAAATTCTCCTGCCTTGGGCCATAAGTGATCATCGGCTCAATGTGGATCGGCGTGCGCAAGGGCTCGGGCAACGCCGTCGGCCCCGACAGCAGCCACTGCCTTGCCGCCTCCGCCTCAAGCGACAACGGCATGCGGCCATGGTATTCCTGCAGCTCCGCTCGAGCCGAGACCGTCACCATCACCACCCGTGCCGCCTCGCCCGGCTGCGTCGCTGGCCACCACAGTCCAGCAACGCTGAATACCCCCGTTCGGGCAAACCGGTAGCCCACCTTGCCACGGCCTTCCTGACGCCATTCGAACCAGGCCGTCATCGGGATCAGGCAGCGCCGCTGGGCAAACGCCTCGCAAAACAACGGCTTTTGTCCCAGCGTTTCTCCCCGCGCGTTGATCACCGGCCGCGCCAACCCATCCAGCACCAATCCCCAATCCATCGCAAAACACTCAGCGCCTTCTGAGCCCACCGCCACCACAGAGATCCGCTCGGTCGGTCGGATCCGCGCGCTTGGCGTTAGCCTCAACGTGCCGTGATCGATCCCTAACTGTTCGCGGAGATCATACCCCACCGCCTCCTGCGCAAACTGACCGCACATCGCTGCCCCCTTCCTGATCAATGTGATAGTTTTACTCTTCGCCCAATATGGACAGCTCCCATGCTCAGAATGCGTCGCTTCGCCCTGCTGGCCGCACTGCTGTTATGTGCCTGCAGCAGCATGCCCAAGGAGCGCCACGCCTCGCCAAGTTACGCATCGCCGCAAGACACCCCGGGTACCCTGTCGGCATTGCTCAGCCCAAGTCGCACGGCCAATCCGGATCTGAGTGGCTTGGCCCTGCTGCAGGATCCTCGCCACGCACTGCAGGCACGTCTGGCGATGGCGGCAATGGCCGAACATACCCTGGATCTGCAGTATTACATCTGGCACGGCGATCAAAGTGGGCTGGCACTGTTACAAGCGGTGCTGCAAGCGGCAGAGCGGGGCGTTCGGGTGCGCATACTGCTGGACGATCACACCCTGAAAAACGCCGACGCTCCCTTGGCGCAACTCGCGCAACTGCCCAATCTGGAGATCAAACTCTATAACCCCTACGGCAAACGCCGCTCCGGCAGTTTTGCCCGCACCCTGGCGTTTCTGGGCGAGTTCAATCGCCTCAATCATAGAATGCACAACAAGGTGATGGTGGCCGACAATCAACTGGCCATCGTCGGCGGTCGCAACATCGGCGATGAATACTTTGGCCTAAGCGCGCACAGCAACTTCCAGGATCTCGACGTCTTCGTCGCCGGTCACGCCGTGCGCGATCTGTCGAGCAGCTTCGATCTGTACTGGAACTCAAACTGGGCCATCAGTGCTGCAAGCATCTGGCGTCACAGCCTCAATAAGCTCAATCCGCCGGCGCCGGCCGATCCCGCCATCATCCAAGCCAAACTGGCCAAAGGTCGCGCCCAATTCCCGGCGTCGCCCTACCCACTGGAGCTCGACCGACACCAAGTGAGCGCCGAGTTGGCCGATCTGCCCGACCGACTGTATTGGGGCGTAGCCGTGGTGACCGCCGATCCTCCCCGCAAGGATCTGGCCAAGCAACCCTCCGCCACCGCGGTGTCCGAATTGTTGAGCAGTTTGGGTCAAAGCGCCGCAGAGGAGATCTTGATCAGTGCGCCCTACTTCGTTCCCGAATCGCTCACCCTCAAGGGCATACAACAGCTCACCGACAACGGCGTCGAGATCAAGGTGCTCACCAACAGCCTGCAGGCCTCCGATGTGAAAGTTGCCCATTACGGCTATGTGGTGCGGCGCCAACAAGCGCTGGACAGCGGTGCACAACTATTTGAATACCGGCCTGACGCCCGCAGCGGTCAACAGACACAACCGGCCAGTGCGCGTAATGTACCGCTGGCACTGCACGCCAAAGTCGCGGTATACGACCGCAAACGGGTCTACATCGGCTCCGCCAACCTGGATCCGCGCTCACTCTGGCTCAATACCGAGATCGGCCTGATCGTCGACGATCCCCACTTCGCCACCGAGGTGGCTCAACTGCTGCTGCGGGACATGTCCGCCCACTCTGCCTATCAGCTAGAGCGTCATGGCGAGCAACTGTGCTGGCGCGCCTTGACCGAGGGCAGCGTACAGATCGTCTGTCAGGAGCCGGGATTGCGCTGGCGCGACTGCATCGGGATCTGGCTCAACCGGATCTTACCGATCGAACAGCAACTCTAGTTGCGGAACCAAGCATGGCGCAGCCCTCAGCCAGAGCTGCCGCTGCGCTGAGCCTCCCCTCTGCCGTCGCGCCAGCGGATTTCATTGGCCAAAGCGCGGTGCCCCGTCTGCCAGGTACGCCAGCTCCGCCTCCGTCGAGCGGCGCTGCAACACCGCGTTGCGATGCGGAAAGCGACCAAAGCGCTCGATAATATCCAGGTGCAGCCGTTGGAAACGCAGCGTATCCTCAACTTGAGCCCGGGCGGCCCCCGTCAGCCCCGGCAACAGGCGCTCTAACATCGCCACGCCCAAGAACTGATCCTCGATCTGCTCCGAATGCTGCAGCGGCATATAGAAAAACAACTTGTACGCCAACGGCAACTCGCGCTCTATCCCCAGCTCAAGTCCTTGCTTACACAGCCCGAGCGCCGTCGCATCATAGCTAAACGCCACTGGCTGGCCGCGATAGATATTGCGACTGAACTGATCCAGCACAATGATCAGCGCCAATCGCCCCTCGGCCGTTGCCAACCAATGACCTAACACCCCTTCACTGGCCTGGGTATGCACTTGACCGAAATGCTGGCGAATGGCCGCATCACCCAGTTCGCTGCTGCCAAACCAGAGCTTGTTCATCGGCTCGATTGGCAGACCCTGATTGTCCAAATGGCCAAACCAAAAATCCAATACGTGCTTGATATCCATCGTACTTACCCTTCCCTACAAGCATTACCTCTATCCTGCCTTGAGATACGACGAAAAAGAAGTCAGCCATTTAGCTAAAAACAAAACAGCATCCGTGCCAACCAGCACACTTAGCCCCTGAACCTTGATCAAGTACAGTCCGCCGCAAAATTGCCTGACAAGGCTTGCACACCAAAGTTGATCAAGATCACAAATGTCGCATTAATTTATGAACAATTACTCACCCAATTGTGGTGCGCGAATACGACTCATTCAGCACCAATTGTCTTTCAAGCCAACCCGCAGGGAGTGGAGCTCGAATTAAAGTGCCCCTAAATGACCCGATCCATCGGCCGTCTCATTCCCCCTTTCGGACCATTAGCACGAAAACTGAACCTTGCTCATCAGTGTCAAGCTAAGCACCACTATTGAACCTAACGATCTAAATCTATTAAATTTCTATCGCCTTGAATCACGGTGTATCCACCCTCCACCCCGCCGTGCTTCACACCTTAGTTCACACCATCGAGTGAGTTCAGTGCTCATTCTTTGAAAAGGATTTAAAGCAACATGCTCATTCAACGCACCGCTCTAGCAACCGCCCTGCTCGCCGCGACCCTCCCAGCCTCAGTGATGGCCAACACCGCGGATATCTATGGCCGCCTAGTTCTGACCATGCAGGCCAATGAGATCGCCGGTGACAGTGAAACCAAGATCGCCAGCCACTCCTCCCGCTTTGGTGTTCGAGGCGGCCACGAGATCTCCGCTGGATTGGAAGCCATCTATCAGGCGGAATTTGGCATGGGTGTCACCAGCAGCACCTCATTTAGCAACCGTAACCAGTTTGTAGGTCTGAAAGGTGACTTCGGCATGACCACCATCGGTCGCCGCGACACCGCTTTGAAGATGTCCCGCGGCAGCGTCGAGCAATTCCTAACCTATGATGGTGATCTGAACAAAACCATGGGCGGCGAAGTGCGTGCGGATCAACAAGTGTCCTATTCCACGCCAGTGATCGCCGATCTGTTGCGGGGCGAAGTGACCTACCTAGCAGACGACGGCAATGGTGAGCACGGCGCTTCTATGGCCGCCATGCTGGGTGATCCGCGCTACGCCAAGCAACCCTTCTATGCTGCGGTGGCCTACGACAGCGAAGTCGCCAACCGCAACATTCTGCGACTCACTGTCGGCGGCAAGATCGCCGGAGTCGAAGTCGGCGCAATCTACTCCGATGAAGAGATCGTCAACGAAGGCGACAGCGCGGGCGCATCCGGCGCATCCGGTGACGCCTTCCTAGTTTCCGCTGGCTACGATCTGGGTCAATACCGCATCATGGCACAATACAGCGATGGCGACGTTCCCGGCAAAGCCAATACCACCTACACGCTGGGTGGTGAATACCGCCTGTCTAAGCAGTTGCGGGTAAACGCTTACTACTCTGGTGTCGAGTTCGACAGCCGAGATGAAGATGACCGCTACCTGGCCGCCGGCCTGCGCTACGATTTCTAAACCTATCTAGATACCTCACTGCAGGCGGCGCGCCAATGCACCGCCTGAGAGATTCAGGAACGATCATGCATTTTAATAAAAAGTTTTGCGCTGCTCTATTGATGGCCGCCATCCTGCCGTTTACTGCACACGCTGGCAACGACAACAAAGTCATCAAACTGGCGACCACCACCAGTACCGATAACTCCGGCCTGTTGGCCTACCTGCTGCCGACGTTTGAAAAACAAAGCGGCTACAGCGTGCAAGTGATCGCCACCGGCACCGGCAAAGCACTACGCCACGGCCGCAACGGCGATGTGGATGTGGTGATGACCCACGCTCCGGCAGCAGAGACCGACTTCGTCAATGACGGCTATGGTCGTCAGCCGCGCCAACTGATGGCCAACGATTTCGTGGTCCTGGGACCAAAAGCCGATCCTGCCGGGCTACGTCAAGCCAGCAATGCCGTCAACGCATTCAGCGCCATCGCCAGCAAAGAGTTGGGTTTCGTTTCCCGCGGTGATGAGTCCGGTACCCATATGAAAGAATTGGCGCTGTGGCAGCAGGCCAACATCGACCCTAATTTCACCGGCTACGCCGCCATTGGACAAGGTATGGGCCCAGCCATGCTGACCGCCAACGAGATGGGCGCCTACGTACTGGCCGATCGCGGTACCTACCTGGCCTTTATGCATAAGCTGGATCTGGAAGTCGTGTTTGAAGGCGACGACAGCCTGCTCAACCCTTATCAAGTGATCCTACTCAACGAGCAGAAGTACCCAGATCTCAACCACACCGGCGCTCAGGCCTTCAGTGACTGGCTGGTGAGCGACCAAGGCCAGCAGATGATCGACAGCTTCACCATCAACGACCAACCGCTGTTTAAAGCCACCTACCGTTAACAGCGGCTTGCCCAGCGACCAAGAGTGCACCGCACTCTTGGTCATTCATGCCAAACATCGGTCACAGGCAGCAATTAAGCCACCTATAACAGTCTCATTTCATCTTACGTGTGCGTGCCACATCCACTCGAACCTTGCCTCCAAACACCGCCGACGGCCAGGCGGCAAGCTGCCTAAAGGCTGCCATCAACGGCGACGGGCAGCGATGCTCAACCTGCGAGTTGACCACTTGATTGACCCTAACCATACCCATCTGCACTTCGCGTTCAAAACACCTCATTGACGTGAAAATAGAAGGTGGCCTCGTGCTCACCAAAGCCAAGATCGGCGCGGACGTTCACCTTATCCTTGATCTTAAAGCGCAACCCCGTGCCATAGCTGTAGAGGGTGTCATCCCACAACTGCGACACCTCACCGGCAACCGAGCCCGCCGCCCCCCAGAACACCATGCCCAGTCGCCAATAAACCGGCAGCCGATATTCCATCTGCGCCATCATCATCTGCTCATCACGATAACGCCCCAGCATATAGCCGCGCATCGCATCATCCCCGCCGAGATCCGGCAAGCGGTTCCATGGCACCTCACCGGAGGTCAGATCGGCCTGAACCTGCCAAGCCAGCAGACCCGGCAGCGGCTTGAGCGAACGATAATGCGACGCCGTTAAGCGGTATTGGCCAAAGCTGGCATCGTTACTGGCATCAAAGTAAGCCCCGACTTGCGCCTGCAATAGGGTTCCCTGCGTTGGGCCGATCAAGTTATCGCGCGAGTCATACAAGCCACTGACAAACGCACCGTAGCTGGTGTTACTGTCCAGCTCCGCCGCGATCCCATCCCGACCGGCCAGCTCGATATCATCCGGGCTGACGCTGTGCAGATCCAAGCCCACGCCCCAGAACAGGTCGCCCTGCACCCGGTTGATCCAACTGGCTTCCAGCGTCAGCGCCCGCTCCGAGTAATCACGTTTGTTGTCGTCGTGCTGGCCCTGCCGATAACCCACGCCGTAATACACCGCCGCGTCGCGATACACCGACAGATCAAGATGCAGCCGACGATCGCCCCGGTCAAAGAAGTGATGGTTTTCCAGAGACAAACCCACCGAGCCATTGTTCGAAATGTAGGGGTTGGCGATCAACGACGAGGGCTGTACTGTCCCGCCATAGGAGTTGCCATACAATCCGACGTAAAGCAGCCCAACCCCCAGTCCCTGCTCCGGGGTATAGAACACCGCAGGAATGTAACTGGCGTTGAGCCCCGCCGCCTCCTCATAGGCCGCCTCGGCACCAAACCAAGCCAACAGCGGCTCCAGCGACTCGGTTACGACATTGGGCTGCGTCTCAAACAGCGGCCGCACCGCCTCATCATCGGCGGTCACAACCGCACTGAGCAAGCCACAAGCCAACAGTGGCAAAACGATCGATCTCATCAATAAACAACACTTTGAACAACTTGGCGTGCGATGTTAGCACATTGCATCAACACCAACGGGGGCGCTTTTACCACGCAACATACTTCAGCGCTTGCTGATCAGTCCCATTATCCAATGGGCTATCTCGACGTCGCTCGGTCGCAGAACCGACACTCTGGCCGTGACACCATTCCAGAGAAATGAATACCAGCTCCGATCCACCTGCCCTCAGCAATGTAGCTCGAGTTTGGTGGCGATATGCATGTAAGAAGATCGGCGCACTAAAACTATGAATAATCGTTCACGCCAACGCCTTGGAAGCTGGTCCCGCTCCCAAGGCGCACGATCGACTGTGATTGAAGGCGTTCGTCACCTCATCTGTTTCCATATCGCTGAACGCATGTTTCGGCGAAGTTAGCGAAATCCTAACCAAAGAAACTGCCTACATGATCCAGATCATGGCCAGCAAACTGCTGATATTGCAAGCTAAATGGTAATCACTTCTATCTGCTTTCCTAAACCTCAATCAAAAAAGCGATTTGCGCAATTGCAAATAATCGCTTTTGGGATTGCCTGCGGAAGCCTAGAGTGATCTCAAGCCCAGCGGTTGGCTGAAAGCCAATCGATACAAGGAGAGCACAGCATGAGTCAAGGTAAATGCCCGTTTCACCACAACAGCAGTGGTGCAGGCCAGACCAATAAGGATTGGTGGCCGAATCAATTGAAGCTGGAGATCCTTCATCAGCATGGTGAGCAGTCCAATCCCCTGGACCCTAACTTTAACTATGCCGATGCGTTTAACAGTCTGGATCTGGACGAAGTGAAAGCGGATCTGCGCGCCCTGATGACCGACTCTCAGGAGTGGTGGCCAGCGGACTTTGGTCACTATGGTCCACTGATGATCCGCATGGCCTGGCACAGCGCCGGCACCTACCGCACCCACGACGGCCGTGGTGGTGGCAACACCGGCAATCAGCGCTTCGCGCCGCTTAACAGTTGGCCCGATAACGTCAACCTGGATAAAGCCCGTCGTCTGCTTTGGCCCATCAAGCAAAAATACGGTCAGAAGCTCTCTTGGGCCGATCTGATGATATTGACCGGTAACGTCGCTCTGGAGTCCATGGGCTTTAAGACCTTTGGCTTTGCCGGTGGCCGTGAAGATATCTGGGAGCCGGAGCAGGATGTCTACTGGGGCACCGAGCAGACCTGGCTGGAAGATGGCCGCCACGGTGAAGAGGGTGAACTGGAAGATCCGCTCGCGGCGGTACAGATGGGGCTGATCTACGTCAATCCCGAAGGGCCCGGTGGCAACCCGGATCCCTTACTGGCAGCCAAGGACATCCGCGAAACCTTCGCGCGCATGGCGATGAATGACGAAGAAACCGTGGCGCTGATCGCCGGTGGCCACACCTTTGGAAAAACCCACGGCGCAGGTGATGCCGCGCACGTAGGGGACGATCCAGAAGCGGCCAACCTGCAGGCGCAGGGTCTAGGCTGGAGCAGCAGTTACGGCTCCGGCAAAGGCGGCGACACCATTACCAGTGGCCTAGAGCTGACCTGGACACAAACTCCGACACGTTGGAGCTACTACTTCTTCGACAACCTATTCAAGTTTGATTGGGAGCTGACCAAGAGTCCAGCAGGCGCCCATCAATGGCAGCCTAAGGACGGTGCCGGTGATGGTCTGGTGCCCGATGCGCACGACTCGAGTAAGCGCCATGCGCCGATGATGTTGACGACCGATCTGGCCCTACGTTTTGATCCGGCCTACGAGAAGATCTCCCGTCGCTTCCATGAGAATCCGGACCAGTTTGCCGATGCCTTTGCCCGCGCCTGGTTCAAGCTGACCCACAGAGATATGGGGCCCAAGGCTCGCTATCTGGGCAAAGAGGTGCCAACAGAGGATCTGATCTGGCAGGATCCCATCCCAGCGGTTGATCACGAGCTGATCGACGACTCGGCCATTGCTGAGCTCAAAGGGCAGATCGCCGCCAGCGGCCTGACCGTGTCCGAACTGGTGTCTACTGCCTGGGCCTCTGCGTCGACCTTCCGCGGCTCTGACATGCGTGGTGGCGCTAACGGAGCGCGTCTCCGCTTGGCACCGCAGAAGGATTGGGCGGTCAACCAGCCGGTGCAACTGGCTAAGGTGCTGGAGATGCTGGAAGCAATCCAAACCCAGTTTAACCAGGCACAATCCAGTGCAGTGCGCGTCTCCTTAGCGGATCTGATCGTCCTGGCCGGTGGTGTCGCCATCGAGCAGGCGGCTAAGGCCGGTGGTCATGACATCAGCGTGCCCTTTACCCCGGGGCGTACCGACGCCAGCGCCGAACAGACCGATGTGGATTCCTTCGCCGTGCTGGAGCCGGTGGCCGATGGCTTCCGTAACTACCAGAAGGGGGCTGTTTCCGTGCCCGCCGAAGCCTTACTGGTCGACCGGGCGCAATTGCTGACCCTTACGGCACCGGAGATGACCGTTTTGATCGGTGGCTTGCGGGTGTTGGACACCAATGCCGACGGCAGCCAACAAGGCGTGCTGACCAACCAGCCCGGTGTGCTCAGCAACGACTTCTTCGTCAACCTGCTGGATATGAACACGGTATGGAAGCCGACAGAGGGTGGTGATCAGGCCTTCGAAGGGCTGGATCGCAGCAGCGGTGAGGTGAAGTGGACGGGTAGCCGCGCCGATCTGGTGTTTGGCTCCAACTCCATCCTGCGCGCACTGGCGGAAGTCTACGCCAGCGGCGATGGCGAGCTCCGCTTTATCAACGACTTTGTCGCCGCGTGGCACAAGGTGATGGAGCTGGACCGCTTCGACCTGGCGTAATGTTCTGCGACAACGAAGTCTAAGCCTGAGTGCGGCCCCGTTTGGGGCCGCACGTATTTTGAAACAATGACGCAAAGCAACGAACGTGACACCGCCAACGGCAGAACAAGCCTTATTCGCTCACCAACACGTCAACCCACTCCTAACGGACGACAAAGGTAACCGGGTAGCAGAGTGTCATGACGGATATCAGTCGCGGCTCGAAGCTATGCCTCCTGTTAGCGACGCGCTCGACCAAACTTAATTCCTAGGTGGACGCTCGGGGGCATTGTCCGGTTTACAAACCAACGGCTGATCTTCAGCTCGTTGTTCGCAGGTTCCCGCCATCTCCCCGTGGCGCCGATCGGTAAAACTGCATGCATCTCCAGCCGATGCATTGGCGCAAGCTTCCGTAGCCTCCGGTGGCGGCCCCCGCCGCTCGCCCGATCTCTCATTTGGATTGGCCATGGCCAAACCGGATATCAGAACCGCCGCAACAGCAGTGATTGCAAAGACCTTGTGCTGCATATCGATACCTCCTGACTCAAATTCACAACCAGAAGTATGGCAGAGATCGGATCACTCCATAAGCACGCCGGCCAATGCGCCTATCCGCGTAATACCAATTACATTATCTATTTGGTCAGTCTGGTCCATTCCCTGCTGCACAGATGCCGCACTTGTTCTGCATCTTTTCGAAAGCTGTTCCAAGCATCTGCAACCTGGTCGACAATGTGGTCATAGCTTTTGAAGACCCGATTGGAGAGGCACCGCTGCCGTAGCCATTGCCAAACCTGCTCCATCGGGTTCAGTTCCGGTGAGTAGGGAGNACTTCAGTCTTTCCATTGGCCGGGCAAACCGCACCAAATAGGTATCGGTAATCAAACTGCTGTTGCTTTACGACTCTAGGACGGCTGCCAGTGGAGGCCCAGATCCTTGTCGTTTGGTTCTGTTGGCCAAAACGGGCCTCGTCCTGAAACCAGACATCAACGCGATCGAGGGGAAGGTGACCTGGGGTGTGAAGGATCGTTTCCAGAGGGAAGTTTTTTAAAAGTTTCCTGAGCCTTTAGCGATTGCTTCGAGTGTTTGGAGCTATAGTCCTCCCACTTTTAACCGCAGTCAAAAATAGAAGTCAGGCAACCATCAGTGGTGGCCTGCCGTTGTTGGCCTTGTGTGGCCGTTCATGAACGTAAAACCAAAGCCAGTCAGTCGCATAGTCCTGCACTTCTTCGATACTTTCGAACAAGTGCTTGCTCACCCAACTGTAACGCACGGTTTTGTTGTGCCGCTCTATGTACGCATTCTGTTGAGGCTTACCTGGCTGGATGTATTCTATCCGGATCTTATGGCTCTTCGCCCAACTAACGAATTCGGCACTGATAAACTCAGGCCCATTATCACATCGAATAATTGATGGCTTTGGCCGTTGTTCTAGCAACTGATTGAGAGCCCGTATCACCCGCAAAGCAGGCAAAGAGAAGCCGGCTTCAATGACTAAGCCTTCGCGCCGATAGTCATCGATCACATTGAACAGACGGTAGCTACGCCCGTCAGCTAACTGGTCATGCATGAAACCTACAGACCAAACCGGTTAGGCACGCTAAGGTTCTTTCAGTGATTCTGGCGCATTGCGCTTTAATCGTCGCCTGGTCCAAATACGTAAATTCAGCGCCAGTTCGCAGTAGATGCGGTAGACGCGCTTGTGGTTCCATGGCTTCCCTTTCACATTACGCAAGTAATCGAAACAAAGGCCGAAGCCCCAGTCATTCTCACCCTCGGTCAACTTAATGAGCCAATCCGAGATCTCCGTGTTTTCATCACGCAACTTGGGCTGATATCGGTAACAGCATTCGCTGACCGAAAATGCCCGGCAGGCAAAGCGAATACTGATGCCGTGGATCGCCACCGACTGCTGAGCGAGCTCGCGCCGCTCAAAGGGCTTCACCACTTTTTTGCCATGGCTTCCTGAATGATTTCAGCCTTGAGGCGTTCCTCTGCATACTTTTTCTTGAGTCGCCGGTTTTCCTCTTCGAGCTCTTTCATTCGGGCCATCAAGGGGGCATCCATGCCGCCGTATTTGGCGCGCCATTTGTAAAAGGTGGCACTACTCATGCCGTGATCACAGCAAAGCTCGGGGACTGGTGTACCAGCTTCAGCTTGCTTGAGGATCGCCATGATCTGACTGTCCGTGTATCGCTAGTTTTTCATTTTGAATCTGCTACATCTAACTTACGAGAAAGTTTTACTTTTGGCTGCTGCTATTCTTCGGGGGGACTACCATTACGTCAGTTCGCTGTGTCCCAAGCATAAGTTGCTGGGGCACTATATCCGCCAACATTGGCGGATTGAAAACAGTCGGCACTATGTGCTGGATGTTCTATTCAAGGAAGATGAAAGCCGGATCATGCCGGAAGGCGCGGTGGAGAATATGGCCCTATTCAGGCGCTTTGTGATGAACATGCTCAAGCAGTGTGATTGCGGCTCGCCCAGTCAGCGCAACAAGCCTAAACGAGCAGGCTGGGACGACGATTACAGAGCGAGAGTGTTCTTTGGGTGAATCATGATCAAAGTATGCTCCTGCCCTGATATGCCTCGGAATTATCGGCTGGTCATGTTCAGCGTGATACGACAATTATGTTACACTCAGATAGAACACGCGATGAACGACCGTTAAGTCAATTCGACAAGAATTTGGTTTGATTGTTAATGCGCTGTCTAGAAATATACTTGCTATTTTATTTTTGACACTCTCCTTTCACCCTAGAGCTTCAGAACAGTGGAGCGGGTTTGTTCAACTTGGTCATTTGTATCCATCTCGAGAGGGGCTTACATTTACATCTTCTCATACCGATGACATCTCAACCTGTGATAATGGTCGAAGGTTTATTATTTTGATTGAACACCCCAACTATCAAGTGATGTCCAGCACACTGTTAACAGCATGGTTAGTTGATGCTAATGTAAGCTTAAATTATAAAACGAATATTGAGCCTCTGTGCGGCGTTCCAATTAATAGAATAATAGTAAGGGAATGACATTCAATGTTTAGGGTTAACCTTCTTTCTGGTATGTTCTTAGTGTTAAGTGTTATGTCAGGCCAAGTCTTGGCTAATCACTCTTGTGGTGGTGTAGTAACCAGAGTTGATGTTGATGCTAATGGAGTTGTGTTTGCGTCCATTGCATCGGTTGGAGATAGTTTACGCGTATGCTCATTGACAGAGAAACTAGGCATGTTTAATAGCACTGCGTGTAATGCATCTTTTAGCTTGCTTCTATCAGCCAAAGTGACTTCATCTAAAGTGAAACTTTGGTTTAATAATGATTCGGAGCCAGATTGCTATAAGGGCTCTTGGGGTGACATGACCGTTCACGGGCTATACCATATAAGATATGAATGATGGGTATTAATGTATTTCAAAGGAAGCTAAAAGAGCTACCACAGAAGGGTAAAGTTTTGTTATTCATCCCTAAATCACCTACTTCAGTAGATAGTTATCATCGAAAAGGCTCAGCCTGAAAGCACCAAAATCAAAGTGATAGGTATTCCCGCAGGAGGCGGTGCTACCACTTACCTTTACTAGAATGAGACTTTCGTATTGTGAGTTTGCTCGTAGCGATACCGTGCCACTTGCCTGTCGTTCTGCGAGTGCAGGCAACGGGATGATAACCAAGATACTTAGCAGCAAAAATTTATACATCTCTCACCCTTTAATTAAGCGCAATTCGGATTTAACGTTTAAATTTAACCGGACTGCGCATGGCATCCATCCACTTTGACGAGTGTACAGGGCGGGATCGTACTTTGTTAATGGAAGTTGATACCAGCGATCTGCTGTGATCTAATCGGGCTCTCCGTCATCATAGATCCCCCCCAAATGACCCTGATTGAACACCTCACCGTTATTGAAGAT